>DATGAX010000650.1:0-11060 GCA_035312965.1 Acidimicrobiales bacterium | reverse complement strand
CGTTGCCGACCGTGATCGACGTCGGCGTCACACCGGGAGCGGACGCCGTGTTGCCGGCCGTCCCCTGGCACAACGCGGCCTGCTGCTGCGGGTCGAACGGGAAGGTGTCGGGCGTCATGTTGGCCACCGTCACGCCGCCGGCGACGGGACCCGAGCCCCCGCCGGACCCGGGGACGGTCGAGTTGCTCGACGAGCCGCTGACCGAACCGCTCGGGCCCGACCCGCCTACCACCCGGGTGACCGTGTTGGACTGGCCTTTGCCGGCCGATCGACCGAGCGTCGTGGACGTCTGGTTACCGGATGACGCGGCGTTCGGGTTGGAGCTGAACCCGGGCTGGACCTGGCCCTGTGTGGTCGCCCCGTAGTAGGGGACCCGGGCGCCACAAGAGACGGCCAGCAGGGACGTGGCACCCAGCAGCGCTGCGGCCCGGCGAGCCCTTCGATTGAGAAAAACCGGCACTTTCGGCAGACCCCCCAGGGACTGGGCTGACGGCCGGGGACATCTGCAGTCGTCTACCCGGCTGTTCACCCTACTAACTCTTCCCGTTCTATGACACGCGCGTCACATTCCTGGGCGCGCTCCGGCCAAGAGTTTCGTCGCCGGGTCCCACAATCCTGCTGAGCAGCCCCGCGCCCGGGCACCGGCCGGTAGTCACAGGGACGTGCCTAGGCGGCGGATTCCTCGATGTGCATCAACTGGGCCAGGTTGCCGCCCATCACCTTGCGCACGTCCTCGTCGGGCAGCCCCTCGAGGTCGTCGACGAACGAGATGGGGTCCGACATGCCCTCGGGATGGGGCCAGTCGGAACCGAACAGGACCCGGTCGGCCCCGATCAGGTTGCACAGTCCCACCGGATCCTCCTCGTGGAACGGATGCACGTAGACATTGCGCTTGAACACCTCGACCGGGTCCTCGTCGAAGTCCTTGGGCGAGAACGAGTAGGCATGGCCGAATGCGTCGATCAGTGGGCGCACCCAGTTGCTGCCGTTCTCCACCGGCGCGAAGCGCAGGCTGGGGAAGCGCGAGCACAGCCCGTGGCCGACCAGTGACGCAACGGTGTCGACGATGGGGCGCGACATGTGGCCGATGACGCTGGCGAAGCCCGAGTGGTTGCGGAAGGGCAGCATCTCGCCGGTGCGCACGCCCTCCCACTCGTTGGTGTACCGGGTGTACCCGCTGTCCGAAGCGTGCATCCCGACCAGGATGTCGGCTTCCGCCACCCGGGCCCAGAAGGGGTCGAACTCGGGCAGGGCGAAGGACCGTTTGCCCACGAAGCCGGGCACCGGCGCGGGACGGATCAGCACCACCCGGGCGCCCCGCTCCAGCACCCACTCGAGCTCCTCGATGGCCTTCTCCACGATGCACATGGAGATGACCGGGGTCGGGAAGATGCGCTCCTGGTAGTCGAAGGTCCAGTCCTCGTGCATCCACTGGTTGAGGGCGTGGATGACGGCGTGGGTGGCGAGGGGATCGTCGCTCAGCCGCTCCTCCAGGAGGCTGGCCAGTGTGGGCCACATCAGGGCGCGGTCGAGGCCCAGCTCGTCCATCATCTCCAGGCGGGCCTCGGGGTTGCGGAAGGCGGCGATGGCCCGCATCGGCTGGCCCATGATCTCCCGCCGGCTCTTGCCGTCGGGATTGCCCACCTTGAAGTACTCCTCCTGGGCGCCCGGAGCGGCCACGACCTCGAAGGTGGGGTTGGGGATGTAGTCCGAGATGACGTTGCGGACCGCGATCTTGGTCCGACCCGCCACCTCCACGTACTTGATCAGCCCTTCGTACTCCGCCGGCAGGTGCCGGGTGAAGGCGTCGGTGGACTCGTAGAGGTGGTTGTCGACGTCGAACACCGGGAAATCGAGCGCTCTCGACGGCACGTTGGTAACCCTCCCCATGTAGGCGTGCGTTCCCCGCGATCGTAGCATTGATGAGAACCGCGTTTCCGCCTGCCGATTAGCGAGTTTTCGCCCCCTGGTCCGGGCCGGGCCGGGCCGGGCCGGCTAGCCGACCGTCTGGCCGAAAGCGCGCTGCTTGCGCCGGTTGACCTCGGCCACCAGCCGGTCGGTCACCTCGTCGGGCGTACCGCTGCCCCCCACCGTGGCCACCAGCCCCCGCTTCTCGAACCACTCGATCAGCGGCGCCGTCTCCCGCTCGTACAGCTCCAACCGCCGGCGGATGGCGATCTCCGTGTCGTCGTCGCGCTGGACCACGTCGCCCCCGCAGACGTCGCAGATCGCACGTACGCGGGGCGGGTTGTCCACCACGCTGTAGTTGGCCCCGCAGTCCGAGCACACCCGGCGGCTGGCCAGGCGGCTGAGCACCTCCGAAGTGGCGATCTCGAGGTTGAGCACCACGTCCAATGATCTCGGCAGGAGGAGGTCCATGAGCGACTCGGCCTGGCCGACCGTGCGGGGGAAACCGTCGAGGATGAAGCCGCGGTGGGTCGTGTCGTCCTTGGTCAGGCGCTCGCGCACCACCCCGATCACGATCTCGTCGGGCACCAGCTCGCCGGCGTCGAGATACTGCTTGGCCTTGTGGCCGAACTCCGAGCCCGAACGCACCGCGGCCCGGAAGGTGTCGCCCGTGGCCACGTGCGGCACCACGTAGTGGCGCGACAGGCGGACCGCCTGGGTGCCCTTGCCTGCGCCCTGTTTGCCCAGGACCACAATCCGGGCGCCAGGGTTCACTACTTCAGGAACCCCTCGTAGTTGCGCAGCATGAGCTGGCTGTCGACCTGCTTCATGGTCTCGAGGGCCACGCCGACCGCGATCAGCAGGCTGGTGCCGGCGAACGGATAGTTGGGGATGTTCCAGACCGCCAACATGATCGAGGGGAGCAGGGCGATGGCGGCCAGCCACAACGCCCCGGGCAGCGTGATCCGGTTGAGGATCTGCTGCAGGTGGCGCTCGGTGTGGGGACCGGGCCGGATGCCCGGGATGTAGCCGCCCTGCTTGCGGATGACGTCGGCCTGCTGCTGCGGGTCAAAAGTGACGGCGGCGTAGAAGTAGGCGAACAGGACGATCATCAACCCGTACAGGGAGATGTACCAGAGGTTGTTGGGCTGGGCCAGGTGCTGGCTGATCCAGGTCTGCACCTGCTTCCAGAACCCGTGACTGGGCAGCACGTTGGAGATCAGGATCGGGAAGTACAGGATCGAGCTGGCGAAGATGATGGGGACCACACCCCCGGTGTTGACCTTCATCGGGATGTAGGTGCTCTGCCCGCCGTACATGCGCCGGCCGACCACCCGCTTGGCGAAGGTGACCGGGATGCGCCGCTGCCCCTGCTCGATGAAGACGATGGCCACGAGTAGCCCCAGCGAGATGGCGATTATCACGCCGAACTTGAACCATCCGGCGTCGGCCTTGACCGCCGCCCCGCCGGAGGGCATGGTCGCCACCACGTTGGTGAAGATCAGCACCGACATGCCCTGGCCCACGCCCCGCTGGGTGATGAGCTCGCCCAGCCACATGACCACCACCGTCCCGGCCGTCATGGTCAGCACGAGCAGGAGCACGCGGGGGATCGTGAAGTTGGGGATGAGGTCGATGTTGAGCGAGGTGCCGCCGAACAGGCCGCCGCCGCCGTTGTGGAACACGTACGCCAGGCCGGTCGACTGCATGATGGCCAGGGCGATGGTGAGGTAGCGGGTGACCTGGGTGAGCTTCTTCTGCCCGACCGCCCCCTCTTCCCGCCACTGCTCGAACTTCGGGATGACCACGATCATCAGCTGGATGATGATCGAGGCCGTGATGTAGGGCATGATCCCGAGGCCGAAGACGGCGAACTTGGTGAGGGCGCCGCCGGAGAAGAGGGCCAGGAAGCCGACCACCCCGGCGTGATTGCCCTCGGCCTCCAGCGACTTGACCTGGGGCCAGCTCACCCCCGGGCAAGGGATGTTGGACCCCAGCCGGTAGACCATGATCACGAGCAGGGTGAAGAGAACCTTGTTTCGCAGGTCCGGGACCCGGAACATGTTCGCCAGGTTCGTGAACGTACTGCGCATCCAGGTCCTCTCTTCGCCCGAACCCACTCCCGGGGACGACCCAGGCTAGCCCGCCCGCCGCGCCATTTCCCGGTCGAGGGAGGGGGGCGTCAGCGGTTGGTGAGGGCGTTCCCCTTGGCCGGCGGGCGCCCGTGCCCGAACGGGAGGGGCAGGACCTCCACCCGTCCTCCGGCAGCCTCGATGGCGGCCTGGGCCGCCTTCGAGAAGGCGTGCGCCGAGACCGTCAGCTTGCGGGTCACCGAGCCCCGGCCCAGCACCTTGACCAGGCCGTGCTTGTGCACCAGGCCCCGGGCCCGCAGCGTCTCCGGGCTGACCACGTCGCCGTCGAACTCCTCGAGGGTGTCGAGGTTGATCACGTTGTACTCGACCCGGAAGGGGTTCTTGAAGCCCTTCAGCTTGGGGATGCGCTGGGTGAGGGGCAGCTGGCCGCCCTCGAACCCCGGCTTGATCTGGCCCCGGGCGCCCTGGCCCTTGGTGCCACGGCCGGCCGTCTTGCCGCCCTTGCCGGCGATACCGCGACCGACCCGGCGCCGGGGCTGGGTGGACCCGGGGGCCGGGTGGAGATCGTGTACTTTCATGTCTACTTCTCCTCGACCTTGACCAGGTGCGGCACCCGGGCGATCATGCCCCGGATCTCGGGCCGGTCGGGCAGCTCGTTGGAGGTGCCGATGCCGTGCAGCCCGAGCGCCCGGAGGGTACCCCGGTGCTTCGGCTTGGTCCCGATGCCCGACTTGACCTGTGTGACCAGCAGAGAGGCCATCGCTATGCCACCTCGTCGGGAACGTGGGGGCCGCGCTGGGACTCCTTGTAGGCCCGCCACACACCGGCGGGCACGCACTCCTCGGGCGAGAGGCCGCGGAGGCGGGCGATCTCGTCCGGCCGCTTCAGGGCCCGGAGCCCGGCCACGGTGGCCTGCGCCACGTTGATGCTGTTGGACGAACCGAGCGACTTGGCCAGGATGTCGTGGATGCCGGCCATCTCCAGGATGGCCCGGGCCGCGCCGCCGGCGATCACGCCGGTACCGGGGGCGGCCGGCTTGAGCAGGACCCGGCCGGCGCCGGCCTCGCCCAGCACCGGGTGGGTGATGGTGGAGCCGGCGAGCGGGACGGTGAAGAGGTTCTTCTTGGCCTCCTCGATGCCCTTCTGCACGGCCAGGCCGGCCTCCTTGGCCTTGCCGTAGCCCAGGCCCACGGTGCCCCGGCCGTCGCCGATCACCATGAGAGCGGCGAAGGAGAAACGCCGGCCGCCCTTGACCACCTTGGCGACCCGGTTGACCTTGATGGTCCGGTCCTCGTACTGCTGTTCCGGCATTGCTAAAACTCCAGTCCGGCCTGGCGGGCCGCGTCGGCTACGGCGGCCACGCGGCCGTGATATTGAAAACCGCCCCGGTCGAAGACCACCGACGTCACCCCGGCGGCCCGGGCCCGCTCGGCGACCAGGCGGCCCACCGCGGCGGCCGCCGTCTTGTTGCCGGTCGCGCCGGCCGAGCGCACCGACGACTCCACGGTGGAGGCGGCGGCCAGGGTCCGGCCGGTGCGGTCGTCGATGACCTGGGCCGAGACGTGCTTGTTGGACCGGAAGACCGCCAGGCGGGGACGGTCGGAGGTGCCGAACACCTTCTTGCGTACCCGGAAGTGGCGGCGCCGGCGGGCGGTCTGCTTGTCCTTGGTGGAGTAGCTCATTACTTCGCCGCCTTTCCGGCCTTGCGGATGACCCGCTCACCGGCGTAGCGGACCCCCTTGCCCTTGTAGGGCTCGGGCTTGCGGATCTTGCGGATGTTGGCGGCCACCTGGCCGACCAGCTCCTTGTCGATGCCCTTGACCGCGATGCGGGTGGGCTGGGGCACCTCGAAGGTGATGCCCTTGGGGGCGTCCACCACCACCGGATGGGAGAACCCGAGCGCCAGCTCGATCGACTCCGGTCCACGGGCGGTGGCCCGGTAGCCCACGCCCACGATCTCGAGCTCCTTGGTGAAACCGGCCGTGACGCCGGTGACCATGTTGGCCACCAGGCTGCGGGTCAGCCCGTGCAGGGCCCGGTTCTGGCGCTCGTCGTTGGGCCGTTCCACCACGAGCGAGCCGTCCTCCTGGCGGACGGTGATGTCGCCCGGGACCGGGCGCGACAACGTCCCGTTCGGTCCTTTCACGGTCACCGCCCGCTCGACGATGGTGACCTCCACACCGGAGGGCACGGCTATGGGAGCGCGTCCGATACGCGACATGGCTTCTTATTCCTCTTCGATTACCAGACGTAGCAGAGGACTTCGCCGCCCACGCGGCGCCGGCGCGCCTCGCGGTCGGTCATCAGCCCCTGGCTGGTGGACAGGACGGCCACACCCAGGCCGCCGAGGACCCGGGGCAGCTTGTCGGCGGCGGTGTAGACCCGGAGCCCCGGCTTCGACACCCGGCGCACCCCGGAGATGGTCCGGGCCCGCTCCTTGGTGTACTTCATCGTGATCTCCAGCGTGCGGCCCGGCCGTTCGGTCGAGTCGGACACCTTGAAGTCCTCGATGTAGCCCTCCTTGACCAGTACCGCGGCCAGGGACTCCTTGAGCTTGGACGAGGGCATGCGCACCGTGTCGTGCATCGCCACGTTGGCGTTGCGGATACGGGTCAGCATGTCGGCGATCGGGTCGGTCATCGTCATCGCGTCACCACCCCCCTCACCACGAAGCCTTCGTGACGCCGGGTACCTCCCCGGCGTGCACCAGCTCGCGCAGGCAGATGCGGCACATGCCGAACTTGCGGAACACCGAGTGCGGCCGGCCGCAGCGCCGGCAGCGGGTATAGGCGCGCACCTTGAACTTGGGCTTGCGCTGCGCCTTGATGATGAGTGCCTTCTTGGCCATCTGTAGCTGTCGTCCTCTACTGGTTGCTGCCGTCGCGGCGGAACGGGAACCCGAAGGCGTCGAGCAGGGCCCGACCCTCCGCGTTGGTGCGGGCGGTGGTCACGATCGTGATGTCCATCCCGCGGGGGGCGTCGATCTTGTCGTAGTCGATCTCCGGGAAGATGAGCTGCTCGGTGACCCCGAACGTGTAGTTGCCCCGGCCGTCGAAACCTTTCGGCGGCAGGCCCCGGAAGTCCCGGATGCGGGGGATGGCCAGGCTGATCAGCCGGTCGAAGAACTCCCACATGCGGTCGCCCCGGAGCGTCACCTTGCAGCCGATGGCGTTGCCCTCGCGGAGCTTGAACCCGGCGATCGACTTCTTGGCCCGGGTCACCATGGGCTTCTGGCCGGAGATGGCGGTCAGGTCGCGGACGGCGCCCTCGAGCAGCGACTGCTGCTGGGTCGCCCGGCCGACGCCCATGTTGATGACGATCTTCTCGAGGCGAGGGACCATCATCACGTTGGGCAGCTCGAGCTGCTCCATGATCCGGTTGCGGATCTCGGTGTCGTACCTGGTCTTGAGGCGGGGCCGCTCGACCGTGCCGGCGGGCGACGCCATTACAGCTCCCGCCCGCATGTCTTGCACACGCGCACCTTCGAGCGCCGGTCGCCTTCCACCTTGTACTCGAAGCCGACCCGGACCGCCCCGTCCTTGGGGCACACCAGGGCGACCGATGCCATGTGGACCGGCATGTCCTTGTCGATGATGCCGCCCTTGACCCGGGCCTTCGTCTGGCGTTGGTGCTTCTTGGCCACGTTGACGCCCTCGACGATGACCTTCTGCTCGCCGGCCAGGACCTTCATGATCGTGCCGCGCTTGCTCCGGTCCTTGCCTGTGAGGACTTCGACCTCGTCACCCTTCTTCAACTTCGCTGCCATCTGTTACAAGACCTCCGGCGCCAGCGAGATGATCCGCATGAAGCGCTTGTCCCGCAGCTCCCGGCCGACGGGCCCGAAGATGCGGGTGCCGCGGGGCTGCTGCTGATCGTTGATGAGGACGGCGGCGTTCTCGTCGAAACGGATGTAGCTGCCATCCGGCCGCCGCTTCTCCTTCTTGGTGCGCACGACGACGCACTTGACGACGTCGCCCTTCTTGACGTTGGCGCCGGGGATGGCGTCCTTGACGGTGGCGACGAAGATGTCGCCGATGGAGGCGTAGCGCCGGCGGGAGCCGCCCAGCACCTTGATGCAGAGCACCTCCTTGGCGCCCGAGTTGTCGGCCACTCGCAGCCGCGACTCCTGCTGGATCACTTGGCACGCTCCAGGACCTCGGTGATTCGCCAACGCTTCAGCTTCGACAGCGGCCGCGTCTCCTGGAGCCGCACCCGGTCGCCGGGCTTGAGATCGGTGTCGGTGTTGTGGGCGTACAGGCGCTTGGTGCGCTGCACCGTCTTGGCGTAGCGGGGGTGGCGCACCCGCTCGATCACTCCTATCACCGCGGTGTTCTGCATCTTCACGGACAAAACGAGCCCCTCGCGCACCTTGCGCCGGTTGGCCCGGCCTTCGGCGTCGTCGGTGGTCGCGGTCGGTGCCGCTTCGGGGGCCACGTCGGCATCGGACATCAGCTGTTCACCTCCGCCGCCTCGGCGGCCTCTATCTCCCTGTGCCGCAAGATGGTGGCGATACGGGCGATCTCCCTGCGGACGTGGCCCAGCCGGGCCGAGTTGTCCTGCTTGCCTGTGGCGAGCTGGAACCGGAGGTTGAACAGCTCGTGCTTCGACTCCAGCAGCTTCTGGTCCAGGTCGACGTCGCTGAGCTCGCGCAAATCCTTGGCCTTGGTCATCAGCCGACCTCCACCTCTTCCTGGTGGGCCCGCGCGACGAAGCGGGCCTTGATGGGCAGCTTCTGGATGGCCCGCTCCATGGCGGAGCGGCCCAGGGCCTCGTTGACCCCGCCCAGCTCGAAGAGGATGCGACCCGGCTTGACCACGGCCACCCAGAACTCCGGGTTGCCCTTCCCGGACCCCATCCGGGTCTCGGCCGGCTTGGCCGTGACCGGCTTGTCCGGGAACACCCGGATCCACACCTTGCCGCCGCGCTTGACGTGGCGGGTCATGGCGATACGGGCGGCCTCGATCTGGCGGGCGGTGATCCAGCCCGGCTCGAGGGCCTGGATGCCGTAGTCACCGAAGGTGACGGTGGTCCCACCCTTGGCCTGGCCGGTCAGGCGGCCTCTCTGCTGCTTGCGGTGCTTGACCTTGCGCGGCATCAACATGGACTACAGGTCCTTCGGGAAGTGGGGAGTCTCGTGATGGTCGCCCCGGGTGCGGCGCTCGATGTCCTCCTCCTCGGCGAGGAGGCGCTCCAGCTCGGGGTCGACCTGCACGATGGGACGGTTCTCGTAGGCGGTGTCGGCCGTCTCGACCGGCTCCTGCGGGGGGGCGGCAGCGGTGGAGCCGGGCTCGCCCAGGTCGGGGCGGCGCCGTCCGCCACCGGCGGAGATGACCCGGCGGGGCCGGTTCTGCCCGGAGGTCTCGCCGACGGCCATGGCCGCCTCGCGGCTGATCTTGTCCTCGGTCGAGGTCTTGTACGGGAGGATGTCTCCCTTGTAGATCCACACCTTGACGCCGATGCGGCCGTACGTGGTCCGGGCCTCGCGGAAGCCGTAGTCGATGTCGGCCCGCAGAGTGTGCAGGGGCACCCGGCCCTCACGGTAGAACTCCCGGCGGGACATCTCGGCTCCACCCAGGCGCCCGGCGCACTGCACCCGGATGCCGAGGGCGCCGGCCTTCTGCACCGTCTGGACCGTCCGCTTCATGGCCCGGCGGAAGCTCACCCGCCCGGTCAGCTGGTCGGCGATGCCCTGGGCCATCAGCGCGGCGTCCAGCTCGGGCTGCTTGATCTCCTGGATGTTGAGCTGGACCTTCGGGTTCTTGGTCATCTCGGCCAGCTTGGTGCGCAGCCGGTCCGCCTCGGCGCCGCGCCGGCCGATCACGATGCCAGGCCGGGCCGTGTGGACGTCGATGCGCAGCCGGTCCCGGGTGCGCTCGATCTCGATCCGGCTCACGGCGGCCCGCTCGAGCTGGCCCATCAGGTAGTCGCGGATCTGCCAGTCCTCGACCAGGTAGTCCTGGTAGTCCCGGTCGTTGAACCACCGCGACTTCCAGTCCGTCGTGACTCCGAGGCGGAACCCGTACGGGTTGACCTTCTGGCCCATCTACTTGTCTCCCTCGTCGGTGGACTCGGCTTCGGCTTCAGCCTCGGCTTCGGCCACTTCGGTCTCCGTCGGGTTGCCGACCTCGACCTCGCTCTCATCGATCTCTTCTGCTTCTGCCTCTACCGGGCTGGCCGCCGCCTCGGCGGAGTCGGAGGGGGACCCGGCGGCCGATTCGGCGCCGGATTCGGCCTCATGCTCGTGATCGTGCTCTTCCTGAGCCTCTTCCCAAGTGACACCCCGCCGCCGGTCGGCCCGGTTCCTGGTGTCCCCCTCGGTCCGGCGGGCGCCGGCCACGCGCCGGGCCCGTTGGGCCAGCTGCTCGGCCCGGCGGTGGGCCTGCAGGCGCTGGAGTTGGTCCTCCGGCATGCGGCTCACGATGACGGTGATGTGGCAGGTCCGCTTGCGGATGCGGGTGGCCCGGCCGCGGGCCCGGGGCCGCCACCGCTTGATGGTCGTGCCCTCGTCGGCGAAGCAGGCCGAGACGTAGAGCTCCTCCGGATCCTGCTCGTCGTTGTGCTGCGCGTTGGCCACCGCAGACTGGAGCACCTTGCCGACCGTGAAGGCGGCGTCGCGCTCGGAGAACCGCAGGATGTCCTCGGCCTCGTGCACCGGCTTGCCGCGTACCAGGTCGAGCACCTCGCGGACCTTGGAGGACGACATACGGGCATGGCGCAGGACGGCGCGGGTGCCTTCGCGCTCGTTGGTCTTGAGTCCGGGCATCAGCGCCGACCCGACCTTTCCTGGCCGGCGTGGAAGCGGAAGGTCCGGGTGGGGGCGAACTCGCCCAGCTTGTGGCCGACCATCGACTCGGTGATGTACACCGGGACGTGCTTGCGGCCGTCGTGGACGGCGATGGTGTGGCCGACCATGTCCGGGATGATGGTCGAGCGGCGGGACCACGTCTTGATGACCCGCTTCTCGCCCCGCGAGTTGAGGTCGTCCACCTTGCGGAGCAGGTGGTCGTCGACAAAGGGGCCTTTTTTGACGCTCCTACTCACGGTTACCTCCGGGCGCCG
>DATGAX010000649.1:0-3471 GCA_035312965.1 Acidimicrobiales bacterium | reverse complement strand
GACGCTGCGGGCCGTGCTGGCCCGGGAGCACCGGATGCTCCAGAGCCGCCAAGCGGAGGATGAGACCGCCCTCCGGGCGGCGGGGGAGTACGAGCGGGTGCTGGCCCGGGTGGGGCGCTGGCCTCTCCGGGACAACGGGTGGAGCAGTCTCGACGAGGGTCTGGAGAGCGTGACCCGGGCCGGCCGGAAGGCCATGGCCGAAGCCGAGGACAGCGGCGGTGCCGAGGCATTCCACGAGTGGCGCAAGCAGGTGAAGTACCTTCGTCACCAGTTCCGCCTGCTGCGCCAGGTCTGGCCCGGCGTCCTCGACGCCATGGAGAGCACGGCCGACGACCTCGGTGAGCAACTCGGCGCCGATCACGACCTCGCCGTCCTCCGGGAGCGGGTGGAGACCGGACCGGTGCTGCCCCGGGCCACCAGCGAGGCGCTTCTGCGGCGCATCGATGCCCGGCGGGCCGACCATCAGCGGAAGGCGATGACCCTCGGGCACAGGCTCTACGCCGAGAAACCGTCGTGGCTCACGCACCGACTCGGACGGCTCTGGGAGGCCGCCGCCTGACCCGCCGGACCGTTGCCCCGTCGGGCGTTCCGGACTCCGGGTGGCCCACTTTCCTTGTCCCACAACGGTCCTGGAGCGGTGTCGAGGAAACTTTTCGGGGGATTTGCGGCGGCGCCCCGCCCGGCGTAAAACCGTTGCACCATAAGGGTTTTCGGCTGAGCTAGGGGCAAATCTCCTTGCCCTGCCTCGAAAATGATGCTTGACGAACCCGCGTTTGTGGGTTCTGATTCCACGTTGAAGCAGCCGTTAACTCGGGAGGTCGTAGTGAACAAGACCCAACTGGTGGACCAGATTGCAAGTGAGACCGCCATGGGCAAGCCGGAAGTCGAGAAAGTCATCAAGGCTTTCATCAGCACCGTGCAGCAGTCGGTGAAGAAGGGCGAGAAGGTCTCCCTCCCCGGTTTCGGCGGCTGGAGCCAGACGCAGCGCAAGGCGCGTACGGCTCGCAACCCCCGCACCGGGGCGGCGGTGAAGGTCCCCGCTGGCAAGGGCGTGAAGTTCACCGTCGGCGCCACTTTCAAGGACATCGTGGCCGCCAAGCGGGGCACGGCAGCAGCGAAGGCCCCGGCCAAGGCAGCCAAGGCTCCGGCCAAGGCCGCCAAGGCTCCGGCCAAGAGGTCTCCGGCCAAGGCCACTCCGGCCAAGGGCACTCCGGCCAGGGCCGCCAAGGCTCCGGCCAAGGCCGCGGCGAAGAAGTCCCCCGCCAAGGCCACCCGGCGCTGACCTGAACCAGCCTGCCATACGGCCTGACCGGCCCATACTCCGCGAGCGGCGCCGCTCACGCGTTCTTCAGAGGCGATCGAGGCGCTTGAACGCTTCGGCCGGACCGACACCGGCGAGCGCACCGGCGTCGGCGGCCCGCGCCCGGATGCGGGTGGCGAAGGCCTCCCCCTCGGCGGCCGCGTCGGCGTCGATGCCCATCGTGCTCTGCCACTGGCTCCGGTGGGCGAGGAGGGCGCTCAGCTTGGCGGGCAGGAAGCCATCGATGCTCTCGACGTGGTCGACGACGTCGGCCTCCCAGAGCAGTAGAGCGGCGGGCCGGTGCGGCGGCAGGCCCTGGTCAGGGAAGAAATGGGGGTCGCGGGCGGCCACGATGCCCTCCACGACGAGCTGGCCGGCGTGCCGGTGGTCGGGATGGAGGCGGTAGCGCTTCCAGGGGTCGTGGCCGAGGACGACGTCAGGCTGCCTCTCCCGGATCACCCGGCACACCTCGGCCCGTTCCGTCAGGCCGCTCTGCAGTTCACCGTCGACGTAGCCCAGGAACACGACGTCAGAGGCGCCGAGGGCGGCGGCGGCTGCCCGCTGCTCCTCCTGGCGGAGCGCGACGAGGCCGTCCCGGTCGGCCTTGCGGTCCCACGAGCCCTTCGATCCGTCGGTGAGCACCAGCTCGGTGATCGCGCAGCCGGCGGCAGCCCACTTGGCCAGGGTGCCGCCGCAGCCGAAGTCGATGTCGTCGGGATGGGCGCCCACGGCCAGGGCGCGGCGGGGAACGGGGAGCTCCACACCGACGGAGCCATCGGTGGCGGGGGCGAGGTAGCTCGCCACGGGCCCTTCGGTCATGCGCCGAGGAGCGCCCGGAGCCGACCGGTGTCGCCGAGCGGCAGTGCCAGCCCGAGGAGGTCCTCGGGCGCATCGACGTCGCGCCCCAGGCGGCCGTCGCGCCGCACCCGGAAGGCCAGACCGGCGGCCCGGGCGGCGGCGGCGTGGCGCCGGAACGAGCCGGGCCCGTAGGCGAAGACGAAACCGGTGGCGGCGGTCGGCAGCGAGAGCACCGGCGTACCGTCGTCGCGGTGGCAGGGGACGGCGGTCACCACCGGCAATCGCCCGTCCGCCGCCACCGGAGCGAGGGTCCTGGCCAGGGGGAGATCGGCGTGGGCGATGACGACGCGGTCGAAGCCCGCGACCCCCGCCCAGCCGAGGCCGGCCGCCGCGGCCAGGTTGAGCGAGCCCGGATCGTCGATGACGCTGAGCCCGAGGGCGCCCGCCCAGCGCCGCACCTCGCCGGCGCCGGACACCACCGCCACGGGCATCGGCCCGGCCGCGGCGACGACGTTCTCGGCCATGGCTCGGAGCAGATCGGCCCGCCGGCCGGGGTCGAGGCGGGCACCGAGACGGGACTTGCCGGCCTCGAAGCTCCGGATGGGGATGACGACGGCGGAGGCGGTCACTCGACGATCTCGAACATGCGGATCACGGGCTCGAGCTGGAGGAACGGGAGGATCCGGACCATCGACTCGGCCACCGCCCGGGACTCGATGGCGGCGTCGAGCTCGCTCTGCGACGTCCAGCGCGACAGCGCGCCGGCGTCGACGAGGCCGCCGGCGTTGCTGCCGGTGCCGAGGAGCAGCTCCATCGACGTGCAGCCCGGGAGCGACTCGAAGACCGGTTTGATGTCCTCGCTGAAGATCCGGCGCACTTCGGCCAGGTCGCCGGGGTCGATGGCCGATGAGAAGAGCCGCACGAACACGCCGCCGCCTACCGCTACGCGTGCCAGGCCGACTTGGCGAACATGCCGGCGAGGTCGGGGTTGGCGTGGAGGCGCATGGCCCGGCGGTCGAGCTCGGCGGCGTGGCGCTCGCCGGTGCCCGGGTAGCGCAGCGTGACCACGATCCGGTCCTGCGTCACCTCGAGCAGGTTGTAGGAGGGGCGCACGTAACCCCGGAGCCGGTGGGACGAGACCGTCCCCGAGTTGACCACCAGCAGGTCGTTGAGGAGCCACACGAAGGGCACGTGCTTGTGCCCGGACAGCACCAGGTCGACGCCGGCTTCGCCCAGGAGGGCCAGGACGTCGCCGGAATCCCACACCGTGTTGCGTTCCCGGCCCGTCCCCGGCACCGGGACGAGGTGGTGGTGGAGGGCGAAAATCCTTAAGGAGGCGGGGGCGGAGAATTGCTGGCGGATCCACGAGTACC
>DATGAX010000648.1:0-8120 GCA_035312965.1 Acidimicrobiales bacterium | reverse complement strand
CTGGCCGACCCGGACGGGGCCGTCGCGGCGCAGTACAAGGTGACCGGGCTGCCCGCGACGTTCATCATCGGGCCGGGCGGCGCCGTCCTGGCCCGCCACGATGGTGCTCTCACCGCCCCCCAGCTGGAAGCGGTGCTGCAGGAGGACTTCCAGCAGTTGGCCATACCATGACGTGCTCCAGGTCGAAGCGGGCGCGGCCCGCAGGTGGGGCCGGAGCCCGGGCGTACAGCTCGCCGCCGTCGAGGGCCAGGGTCACCGCCGCACCGGCGCCGAAGTCGGCGATGTCGACGACAGCCGCCTCGTACGGCCCGTCGGCGCGCAGTGTGATGTGCTCGGGTCGGACGCCCCACGCGACCGGCGACCCTTTGTCCATATCTTGACAGTCGGCTGCCAATAGAAGCGGACCGCACCGCACTCCGCCTTCGTCCGAGGTTCCGGTGAGCAGCTGGTAGCCCACCAAGCGGGCCACCTCCGGCGACGCCGGGCGGGCGAACACCTCCCGCGTCGGGCCGGCCTGCAGAAGGCGCCCGGCCGCCAGGACCACGACCTCGTCGGCCAGCAGGGCCGCTTCCTCGGGGTCGTGGGTGACCAGCACCGTCGACAAGCCGCCGAGTTGGAGCCGGCGCACCTCTCTCCGCAGCTCGGCCCGCACCGGGGCATCGAGGGCGGAGAAGGGCTCGTCCAGCAGCACCACCTCGGGCCGGCCGGCCAGCGCGGCGGCCAGGCTCACCCGCTGGCGCTGGCCACCGGAGAGCTCCTCGGGCCGGCGCCCTTCCAGCCCGTCCAGCCCCAGGGCGGACAGCCAGTAGCGGGCCAACGCCGGGTCGGCGTGGCGACCGAAGGTCACCTGCCGCTGCACCTCGAGGTGCGGGAACAGCGTCTGGCCCTGCGGCACGTACCCGACCCGCCGGTCCTCCGTCCTCGGCTGCGGGCGCCCGGCGTAGGCCACCGGCCCGGCGCCCGGCAGCAGCCCGGCGAGCGACCGGAGGGTCATGGACTTCCCCGATCCGGACGGACCGAGGATGGCCAGGCGGTGGCTACGGGCTTCGTACGCCAGCCGGAGGTGGAACGTCCCGGCTGAAGCGTCGATGTCGAAGCTGACCGGGGTCGGCGGGCTGGGCTCGGGCGGGCGCGCCGCGGGCAGCGCGAGGTGGCGGCGGGGGACCCGGATCTGGGCCACCACCACGGCCACCGCGGCGGCGGCCAGTACCAGCACCGTGGGCGCCTGGGTGCTCGGGATCCCGGCCCCGGAGAACTGCACGTACGTGAAGACGGGCAGGGAGAACGGGTGGTAGGCCACCACCACGTTCGCCCCGTACTCGCCCACCGCCCGCAGCCACGTCAGCAGCAGCCCGGCCCGGATGCCCGGCGCCGCCACAGGGATGTCGACCCGGAAGAAGCGGGCCCGCGGCCGGTGCCCCATCGACGCGGCCAGATCCTCGAGCGAACGGTCCACCGCGCCGAACGCCGAGCGCGCCGCGATGACCAGGAACGGGGCCGAGACGAACACCTGGGACAGCACGATGCCGGCGACCGAACCGGTCAGGCGGCCGTGGAACCAGCGCCCGACCGTCGTGTACGGGCCGATGAGGTAGATCAGCAGGATGCCGCTCATCACCGGCGGCAGGGCGAGCGGCAGGGCCACGACGGCCGAGATGGCACGGGCCAGGGGCCCGTTGCGGCGGGCCAGCGTGAAGGCCAGAGGGATCCCCACCACCGCGACCAGGGCGGTGGAGATCGTGGCGCTCTCGACCGATGTCCGCAGCGCCGACCACAGCCCCGGCGTCCCGAAGCCGCGGTCGCCCGACGAGGACAGCCGCACGAAGAAGGCGACGAGCGGCACCGCCAGGTAGACCGCCAGCAGCCCGCCCAGCCAGCTGAGCGGGCTGCGGCTCACGCCGCCGACAGTACCGATCGCAGATCCACCGGCGGCGTACCGGAAACCTGCACCGGCGACACCAACGTGATCCCGCGGCTGGTGAGCGACTGCCGTCCGGCCGGGCCCAGCAGATAGGCGACGAAGGCCCGCGCCGCGGCGGCATGCGGGGCGTCGGCCAGCACGGTGATCGTGTAATTGGCGGCCAACGGCGGGACTCCCGCCAGCGGGACGGTCGGGATGCCGGCCGCCGCCGCCTCGACCCCGTAGAAGAACCCGCCGTCGAGCTGGCCCGCCTGCAGCCGCCCGACGAGGGTGTTCTCGGGGAACACCGAGGACGGGTCCGAGGCGATGCGCTTGGTGGCCGCCCCGTCCGTGGTGGCCGCCTCGTCGAGGGCGGTGACGCTGAGCTTGCCCTTGGGATCGGTGGTGGCGTCGGTACGGCCCAGCAGGAACCCGGGCTCGCTGATCACGTCGTACCAGGGCTTGGTCCTGAGATCGGCGGCGAAGCGGCTCTTCGGGTTGTAGCCGAGGACCAGCCCGGACCGGGCGAACGCGGCGTACCAGGTGATCCGGTTGCCGTTGGCCGCCCCTTCCAGCAGTTGGTCCTTGGACGGGTTGGCGCTGATGAACACGTCGCCCTGCACGGTGCGGCCCTTGATCTCGTTGGCCAGCGCACCGGAGTCCCCCGATACCCCGCTGAACGTGTAGCCCGTCGCCGATTGGAACGCCGGTCCCACCGTCTTCTCCATCAAGGTGACGAGCGAGCCGGCGTAGAGGACCTCCACCGGCCCCCGCGCCGATGCCGGGGCGGCCTTGCTGGTGGAGCATGACGCCGCGGTCAGGGCCAGCGCGGCGACGGCCAGGACGACAGAGCGCGGGCGCATCGGGGGCTGACTGTAGCGCCGGATCTCTCCGGTAGTCAGACTGCGACTACTGACAGGAAGTCGAGGGTGGCCCGGCTGCCGGCCAGGCGCCATTCCAGGATGACCCGGTCGAACCCGGTCGCCTCGTCCCGGGCCTGGGCCAGGGCGTCCAGTTGGGCTCGCACCCGCTCACCCTGTGACTCGAGGAGGTGCGCCGGGTCGGCCCCGGCCCGGTCCAGCAGGGCCAGCTTGAGCAGGAGCAGGGACCGGACGTCGCGCACGTGGTCGACCGGCTCGGCCAGCCAGCGGCGCAGCGCGGCCCGGCCCGCCGGGCTGATCCCGAGTACCGTGCGGGCCGGCCCCTTCGGGCTGGCCTCGGTGCGCCGGGCCCGGATGAGGTCCCGCTCGAGGAGCTTCTTGACGACCTGGTAGACGACGGGCCGAGGCAGGGTCCAGATGCGGCCCAGCTCACCGTCCGGGGACAGGAGCTGGGCCACGGCGAAGCCGTGGGTGGGGCCCTCGGCGACGGCGCCGAGCACGGCCCACTCGCCCGCGCTCAGCTCCGGTTGCATGCTGCCAGTCTGCCCGCCCCGCGGCGCCATTTGCCCGGCCCGGCGGCGGCGCCGATCCGGTCCGGCGGGTGGCTCAGCCGGCCGCCGCCACCCCGGCGCCGGGCGGCACGATGCTCTTGATCTCCGTGTAGTGGTCCATGCCCTCGCGGCCGAACTCGCGGCCCACGCCGGACGCCTTGTAGCCGCCGAAGGGCGCCACGAAGTCCATGGTGTACTGGTTGACGCCGTAGGTCCCGGTGCGGACCCGCCGGGCCACGTCGAGCCCGGTGGCCACGTCGCCGGTCCACACCGACCCGGCCAGGCCGTACTCGCTGTCGTTGGCGATGCGCACCGCGTCGTCGACGCCGTCGAAGGGGATGACCGTCAGCACCGGGCCGAAGATCTCCTCCTGGGCGATGCGCATGTCGTTGGTGGCATCGGCGAAGACGGTCGGGCGCACGTACCAGCCCCGGTCGAAGCCGGCCGGCCGGCCGTTGCCGCCCACCACGACCCGGGCCCCTTCCTCCTGTCCCAGCGCGATGTACTTCTCCACCCGCTCCTGCTGGCGCTCGGCCACCAGCGGGCCGACGTCGGTGGTCGGGTCGGTCGGGTCGCCGACCTTGAGCCCGTCGACCAGGCCGGCCAGCGCGTCGACCACCTCGTCGTAGCGGTTGCGGCTGGCCAGGATGCGGGTCTGGGCCACGCAGGCCTGGCCGTTGTTCATCAGGGAGGCGAACTTGAGGCCCTCCATGGTCGAAGCCAGGTCGGCATCGTCCAGGATGATGGCGGCCGACTTGCCGCCCAGCTCGAGGCTGCACCGCTTGAGCTGCTCGCCGCATATGGAAGCGATGCGGCGGCCCGCGGCGGTGGACCCGGTGAAGGCGACCTTGTCCACACCGGCGTGGCGGACGAGGTGCTCGCCCGCCTCACGGCCGGCCGGCACGATGTTGACCACGCCGGCGGGCACCCCCGCCTCCTCCAGGATCTCGGCCATCAGGTAGGCATCGAGCGGCGTCTCGGGCGCCGGCTTGAGCACCATGGTGCAGCCGGTCAGCAGGGCCGGGGCCAGCTTCGACATGGTCACGAACTGCGGCACGTTCCAGGGCACGATGGCGGCGACCACGCCCACCGGCTCGCGCCGGACGATCACGTCGGAGCCCAGGACGCCCTGGCGGGTCTCCTCCCACGGGTAGGCCTTGGCCACCTCGATGAAGGTGTTGAGCATCAGCCACGGGGCCGGCGACTGGGCCAGCTGCGAGAACGACGTCGGCGAGCCCATCTCGGCGGTGATGACGTCGGCCATCTCCACCATGCGCGCCGCGTACAGCCCGGCGAAGCGCTCGACGACGGGCAGCCGCTCCTCGAAGGTCGTGTTCCCCCACTCGGCGAAGGCGTCGCGGGCGGCGGTGACGGCGGCATCCATGTCGGCCGGCTGGCCGTCGGGGACGGTGGCGATCACCTCCTCGGTGTGCGGCGAGATCACCTCGATCTTGCGGTCTGACGACGGGGCGACCAACTGGCCACCGATGTAGAACGCGTTCTGATCTTTCATAGTGTCTGTGATATTAACGAGGTCCCGTGACCTCCGCTCCCGCCGCCGTCGAGGGGGCCCCGGCGCCGACGGCCGGCCGGGCCGGCGCGTGGGGCACCCTCGTCACCGTCGCCCTGGGCGTGGTGATGGTCGGCCTGGACGGGACGGTGGTGTCCATCGCCAACCCGGCCATCGGCCGCAGCCTGCACGCCTCCCTGGCCGACCTGCAGTGGATCACCAACGGGTACCTGCTGGCCCTGGCGGTGGGCCTCATACCGGGCGGCAAGCTGGGCGACCGCTACGGGCGCCGGCTCGTCTTCCTCGTCGGCGTGGCCGGCTTCGCGCTGTCGTCGGTCGGTGTGGCGGTGGCCGGTTCGGTGGCCGGGGCCATCGCCATGCGGACGGTGCAGGGCCTGTTCGGCGCGTTGCTGCTGCCCAACACGATCGCCCTGCTCCGCGCCGCCTTCCCCCCGGAGGAGCTCAACCGGGCGGTCGGCATCTGGAGCTCCTCCTCGGCCGCGGCCATCGCAGGCGGCCCTGTCATCGGCGGGTTCCTCGTCGAGAAGGTCAACTGGCAGAGCGTCTTCCTGCTCAACGTGCCGGTCAGCATCGCGACGATCGTCTGCGGGCTGGCGGTGATGCCCGAGAGCCGGGAGTCCATCCGGCAGCGGTTCGACGCCGCCGGACTGGTACTGCTGGCCGGCGCGGTGTTCTGCCTCGTCTACGGCGTGATCCGGTCCGAGTCGACGGGATGGTCCTCGCCCGTGAGCGTGGCCCTGCTCTCCGGCTCCGCCGTCCTGACCGTGGTGTTCGTCCTGGTGGAGCAGCGCCGCTTCGCCCCGCTTCTCCCGATGCACCTGTTCGCCAACCGCTCGATAAGCCTGGGGGTGGTCACCCTCCTGCTCAACTTCTTCGCCCTCTACGGCGTGCTCTTCTTTGTCAGCCTCTACTTCCAGAACGTGCAGCACCTCGACGCCGTCCAGGGCGGCCTGCGGCTGCTGCCGCTGATCGGTGTGTTCTCCTTGACGTCGCCCTACGCCGGGCGCATCACCACCCGCTTCGGGGCCCGCCTCCCCATCACGGCCGGCCTCCTCCTCAGCACGGCGTCGCTGCTGGGCATGCTGACCATCGGCCCCCGCTCCCCGTTCTGGTCTCTGTGCCCCGGGCTGGTGGGCATCGGCCTCGGCGTGGCCCTCGTCGTGGTGGCCTCGACCGAGGCCATCATCGCCAACGCCCCGGTCGACGAGGCCGGGCTGGCCGGCGGTCTCCAGGGGATCGCCATCCAGCTGGGCGGGGTACTGGGGTCCTCCATCCTCGGGTCGGTCCTGGCCGCGAGGGTCGACTCCGTGCTGCCCCACCCGTTCCCGATCGCCCGCCAACTGGTGGACCAGGGCGTGGTGCCGGCCGGCAGCTCGGCCGCCGTCACCGCCACGGCCCACGCCTCGTTCCTCTCCGGCCTGCACGTGGCCCTGGTCGTCGGGGGGCTGGCCACTCTGGTGGGCGCCTTCTGCGGGCCGTTCATCCGGGCCGACCTGAGCCAGATCGCAGAGCCGGTGACGGTGGCCGTCTGATGGCCGGGACCCCCGCCCTCGACGACGTGCTGGCCGGGGCGGGAGCCGTCTTCGACCACACCGCCCATGCCGTCCCGTCCATCCGCGAGGTGCTGCCCCTGTACCGGGACCTGCTCGGCGGCCGGCTGGCCGGCGGCGGGTTCAACGACTGGGCCGGCCACCTGGCCGTCCACTTCGTCTACGCCGGCGGGTCCCGGCTGGAGCTGCTCGAGCCCACCCGGGCCGACTCGCAGTCCGTCGGCGGGTACCTGGCCCGCAACCCCCGCGGCGGCCTGCACCACCTGACCTTCAAGGTGGCCGACCTGGCGGCCACCCTCGAGCATCTGACGGCCGCCGGCTTCGACCCGTTCGGCACCCGGATGGCGGAGGTGCAGTGGAAGGAGACCTATCTCCACCCCCGCCAGACCGGCGGCGTCCTCATCCAGCTGGCCCAGTCGGCACCCGGCATTCCCCCGCCGTTCGACGAGCCCATCGAAACGGTCCTGGACCGGGCCGCAGCCATGCGGCTCGCCGCGCCGGCCTAGCGCCGGTGCCCCGTCCCTTACCATCACGGCCGTGACCGAGGTCTCCTTCGCCGGCCGGGACGGCAACCGCCTGGCCGCCGATGCCGCCGGGCCCGAGGATGGGCCGCCCGTCGTGCTCCTCCACGGGGGCGGCCAGACCCGCCATTCCTGGGGCACCACCGCCTCGGTCCTGGCCGGCAAGGGCTGGCGGGCCTACTCACTCGACCTGCGCGGCCACGGTGGCAGTGACTGGGTGGCCGTCGGCGACTACACGATGGAGGCCTTCGCCGGCGACGTGGCCGCCGTCGTCGCGTCGCTCGGCCGCCCGGCCGCCCTGGTCGGCGCCTCGCTCGGCGGTCTGGCCTCCCTGGCCGCTATCGGCGGCGGCGCCCCCGCCACCTCGCTGGTGCTCGTGGACGTGGCGCCCCGCACCCAGCAGTCGGGCCGGGACCGCATCGGCGAGTTCATGATGGAGCACATGGACGACGGGTTCGCCTCCCTGGAGGAGGTGGCCGACTCGATCGCCCGCTACAACCCGCACCGGCCCCGCCCCAAGGACCTCTCCGGTTTGAAGAAGAACCTCCGCCGGCGCGACGGGCGCTGGTTCTGGCACTGGGACCCCGCCTTCATCCGCGGCGGGCTGGGCTCGTCCGACGAGACGAGGACCTCGATCATCGACCCCGAGTCGCTGGAGGTGCTGGCCCGCCGGGTGACCGTTCCCGTGCTGGTCGTGCGCGGCCTCGTGAGCGACCTGCTCACCGAGGACGGCGCCCGCCGGCTCCTGGCCCTGGTGCCGCACGGCGAGATGGTCACGGTGTCGGGAGCGGGCCACATGGTGGCGGGCGACCGCAACGACGTCTTCAACGACGCCGTCGTCGGCTTCCTCTCCCGCTCCCTCGCCCCGGAATAGTGTCCTGATTGGGCGCTCCATTACAGTCGCCCGGATGGAGATCGCCGGCAAGAAGGCCGTAATCGTGGGTGGAGCGTCCGGGATGGCCAAGGCGTCCGCCGAGCTGCTCCAGGCCAAGGGCGCATCGGTCGCCATCCTCGACCTGCCCACCTCAGCCGGGGCCGATGTGGCGGCCGCTCTCGGGGGCACCTTCCACCCGGTGGACGTCACAGACGAGGACCAGGTCGAAGCGGCGCTGTCGGCCGCCGTCGACCAGCTCGGCGGACTCCACATCGCCGTCAACACGGCCGGCGGCGGGGTGGCCAAGCGCAC
>DATGAX010000647.1:0-4108 GCA_035312965.1 Acidimicrobiales bacterium | reverse complement strand
TACATGCCCCTCAACCTGCTGACCAACTCGGTGTCGGTGACGAAGGTGTTCGGCGACACCGTCTCGCCGACCGTAGGGTTGTTGCTGATGGTCGCCTACGCCGCGGCGGTCGTTACCGCCGGCGCCGTTCTCTTCGTGACGCGGGACGCGTGACAGAAGCGGCCGCCGACGACGGCGCCGTCCACTTCCGCCTCCGGGTGGGGGGTCGCGAACGCACGCTGTCCATCTCGGAGGCGCGGGTCGAGCAGGGGAGGCACCTGGCCCGGACCATCCTCCGGGAGCCCCTGGAGAGGCGGACCTGGCGGGAGCTGGCCTTCTTCGTCCTCAGCGCCGTGGTCTCGGTCGTGGGTGCGGTCTTCGCCGCCGTCACCACTGCCGCCGGGCTGCTCACGGCCGTCGTGCTGGTCGGCTTCCTCATCCTGGCCGGGGCGCTCCTCGGGACCCGGGCCATCGGAGGGTGGCACCGGGCGTTGGCCCGCCATTTCCTCGACGAGTCCATTCCCGACCCCGATCCGCGGCGGGCCCGGCCCGGCTTCATCGGCTGGCTGGCCGCCGCCATCACCGACCGGGCCGGGTGGCGGGCTCTGGCCTACACCATCCTCAAGGTGCCGCTCGTGGCCTTCGGAGTGTGGTTCGCCCTGAGCGTGTGGGTGGAAGCCCTGCTGTGCCTGGTCTTCCCGCTGGTGAGGAGCGGCGGCGGTGTGCACGGCTTCGGCGTCCTGCAGAACGGGATCGGGCGCCTGCATCCCGGTTCGTCCGGCCCCGGCGTCTTCCATTCGGAGGCGGTGTTCCTTTACGGCGTGCTGCTCGTCTTCATCGCACCCTGGACGATGCGGGCCGTCTGCCTGGCCGACCGCCGCCTCATGCGACTGCTTCTCGGACCCGATGCCGTGACCGCCCGGGTGCGCACCCTGGAGCAGTCCCGGGCCCAGACGGTGGACGCCTCCGTCGCCATGCTGCGCCGGATCGAGCGCGACCTGCACGACGGCACCCAGGCCCAGCTGGTCGCCATGGCCATGCGCCTCGGGCAGGTCAAAGAGAAGCTCGCCGATCCCGAGCACGTCGACCTGGACCAGGTCCGGCGGCTGATCGACGAGGCCCATTCCGGCGCCAAAGAGGCCATCGCCGAGCTGCGCGACCTGGCGCGGGGCATCCATCCGCCGGTGCTGGACATGGGCCTCGAGAGCGCGCTGGCCACGCTGACGGCCCGCGCCGCGGTGCCGAGCGAGCTCAAGGTGCGCATCGAAACCCGTCCGACGCCGGCCATCGAGGCCATCGCCTACTTCTGCGTGGCCGAGCTGCTGGCCAACGTGGCCCAGCACGCCCACGCCTCACGGTCCTCGGTCAGTTGCGTCCAGCACGGCCCGTGGCTGCGCCTGGTGGTGCGCGACGACGGGCGGGGTGGGGCGGCCGTCAACCGGGTCGGTTCCTCGTCCAGCGGCCTGGCCGGCCTGGTCGACCGGGTCCGGGCCGTCGATGGTCACCTGTCCATCGCCAGCCCGCCGGGCGGCCCGAGCGTGGTGACCGTCGACCTTCCCTGCCACGCATGACGGCCGCCGCCGTGCGGGTGGCCGTCGCCGAGGACTCGGCCATACTGCGCGACGGGCTGGTGCAACTGCTGGCCGATCGCGGCTTCGAGATCACGGGCGCGGTGAGCGACGCCGCCGCCCTCCGGCGCTGCGTGGCGCTCGACCCGCCGGACGTCGCGGTGGTGGACATACGCATGCCGCCGACGTTCACCGACGAGGGGCTGCGGGCCGCGCTGGACCTGCGGGCCGCCCATCCCGCGGTCGGCATCCTGCTGTTCTCGCAGTATGTGGAGACCCGCTACGCGGCCGAGCTGCTGGCCGGCGGGGCCGCCGGCATCGGTTACCTGCTCAAGGACCGGGTGGCCGACGTGGCCGACTTCGTCGAGGCGCTGGTCCGGGTCGCTTCGGGGGGGACGGCGCTCGACCCCGAGGTCGTCACCCAGCTGCTCGGTGCTTCCCGGAAAAATGACTCGCTCTCGCGTCTCTCGGCCCGTGAGCGGGAGGTCCTGTCCCTCATGGCCGAGGGCCGGACCAATGCCGCCATCGCCGGCACACTGATCATCTCCGAGGGTGCGGTGGAGAAGCACGTGGCCAACATCTTCTCGAAGCTGGACCTGCCCGTGTCGCCCGGCGACCACCGGAGGGTGCTGGCGGTGCTGCGCTACCTGGAGGGCTGACCCGGCCGGCGGAGCCCCGGCTCGGGCGTCTTATGCTCGGCTGATGCCCAGCGACCTGGCCCTGAAGATCGTCAACCGCAGCCACCGCGCCCTGGCCCGCCTCTCGGGCGGGCGCATCGGGTGGAGCATCAACGGCATGCCCGTCGTCCAGCTGACCACCACCGGGCGACGATCCGGCGCCCCCCGCACGTCGATGCTCACCTCGCCCTACCAGGAAGGCTCCACCGTCGTCGTCGTGGCCTCGCGGGGAGGAGACGATCGTCACCCGGCGTGGTACCTCAACGTGCTGGACCGTCCCGAAGTGCAGGCCGCGGTGGCGGGAAAGCCGGCCGTCGCCATGACCGCGGTGGTGGCCAACGAGGCCGAGAGGGCGCGGCTGTGGCCCCTGGTGACGGGCAAGTACCCGCACTACGCCGGCTACCAGCGCAAGACGAGCAGGGAGATCCCTCTCGTCAAGCTGACCCGGGTGGGCCCTTGACCATCCCCGGCCGGCCCGCCGGCGATCTGTCCGGGATAGTCGTGTACGGCACCTTGTGGTGCTCGGACTGCAAGCGGGCCAAGCAGTTCTTCGGCGATCAGCGGGTGCACTACGAATTCGTCGACGTCGACGCCGACCCGGACGGGATGGCCGTGGTCGAGGAGGTCAACGGCGGCCGCCAGATCATCCCGGTCACCCGCTTCCCCGACGGCCGGACGCTGGTGGAGCCCTCCAATGCCGAACTGGCCTCTGCTCTCGGGCTGCAAACGGTGGCGGAGCGCAGCTATCACGACCTGATCGTGGTCGGCTCGGGCCCGGCCGGCCTGACCGCCGCCTTCTGGCCATCCGCCGGTACCTGCAGACGGCCGGCCAGCACGAGGAGACCGTCCCGCCCCACGTGATGGACGAACGGGAGACGGTCGCCGACTGACGCGGGGCCCTTCAGCCCTGGGCGAGAAGGTGGTCTATCCGCGTTCGCAGCGACGCCTCGTCACCGGCTTCCATGTCGATCAGCTTCCGGCGGCTGGTCGGCCCCCGGGCCAGGCTGACGGCCCGGCGGGACACGCCCAGCGCGGTCGCCACTGCGGCGAGCGCGGCCCGGGTGGCCCGTCCGTCGTCGGCCGGCTCGCGGACCCGGACGACCAGCGCTCCGTCATGGCTCCCGCCCACCGCCGCCGTCGACGAGCCCGGGCGGACGTGGATCTCGAGCCTCACCGTCGCGGTTGCCTCACCCGACGCACTGCGGCGCGTTGAAGGTGACGGAGGCCAATAGCTCCTTGAACGTCTGGAACGTCGGGCCCAGGTCGGGCAGGTCGGCGTAGAACCCGAGGGCGTGCTGCTTGTCCACGGCGAAGCGCACCTCGGCCCGATAGGCCAAGGCCCCCGGTACGGCGGTGGCCGCGGCGGTCCGCTGGAAGACGACCAGTGCCGCGGTGGTGCCGCAGACGACGACGGAGGAGACGCTGCTGCGGCCGTAGCCGGTTCGCCCGTGCGGGAGCTGCTCGACGTTGCCGGCCGGGCTGACCACGATGTCGCCCTCGCCGGCGGCCGGGCGGAACACCACGCTCGATGCTGCCGGTGCCTCCGTCCACGCCGCCGGGTACAGGGCGGAGAGCTGCGAGGAGCTGAAGGAGCGGAACTCACCCGGCGCGCTGAGCGTCGGCTGCCCGCTGATCCATCCGCTCACCGTGGCGCCCTTCACGTCGAACCATCCGCCGCCGGCGGCGGTGTACCCGGTGACGGTCAGCACGGCCCCCTGTGCGGCTGATCCCACGACGGCGGCGGTCCGGCTCGGCGCCGAGCGCACGTTGAGCCCGACCGGGCTGAGCACCGTCCGGGACCCGCTGGTCTGCGTCCCCGGTGGGACGGTGGAACTTGCCGGCGCCGTGGTCGAGGAACCCGGGGCGGCCGTGGTGGGAGGAGCG
>DATGAX010000646.1:0-5201 GCA_035312965.1 Acidimicrobiales bacterium | reverse complement strand
CGGGAGCGGTGGCGGTGCTCGGCGGGACCGGGTTCATCGGCCGGGCGGTGGCCACCGAGCTGCTGGCGCGGGACCGCCGCGTGGCGATCATGGCTCGCGGCGCCTCCGGCCCCGGCCGTTTCGCCGGCCCGGCCCGGTTGGTCACCGGAGCCGTCGAGGACCCCCGGGCCCTCGACCGCGCCCTCGACGCGGTGTCGTGGGTCGTGTACGCGGTCGGGTCGCCGCCTCCCGCCCGTTCCGGCCGGGCCTCCTCCGGGCGGCGGGGAGCGCCGGCGGGGCTGGTCGCGCTGCTGCGGGCCCTCGAGGACCGTCCCGAGGTCGGCGTCACGTTCCTGTCGTCGGGCGGGGCGGTGTACGGCCACGTGGAGTCCGGCCGGGCCGCCGAGGACAGGGCCTGCCGGCCCCGGTCCGAGTACGGGCGGAGCAAGCTGGCCGCCGAAGAGGCGCTGCACAAGCACAGCGCCCGGCACGGCAACCCGGCCGTCATCGCCCGCGTCGGGAACGCCTACGGGCCCCGCCAGACGGCGGCCGACGGCCAGGGGCTGATCGCCGCCTGCCTGGACGCCGTTCGGGCCGACCGGGTCGTGGACCTCTTCGGCGGCGGAACGGCCGTCCGCGACTACGTCTGGATCGACGACGTGGTGGACGCCCTCCTGAGTCTCCCGGCCCAGACGGGCGCGGCGGCGGTGTTCAACGTGGGCTCGGGCCAGGGCCACTCGGTGGCCGAAGTGATCGGCACGATCGAAGAGACCACCGGTCGGCGGGTGCCGGTCCGGTCCCGCCCGGCCCGCCCGACCGACGTGGGCCGCGTCGTGCTGGACGTCTCCCGTCTGGGCCGGGTCGCCCCCTGGGCTCCGCTCGACCTGGCGGAGGGCATCAGGCGCACGTGGGACGGCGCGCCGCCCCCCGATCCGGCCGCCACCGGAGTGGCCGCCGCCGCACTGTGACGCACCGGGGGCCCCGGACGACCCCCGGCGCGGCGTGGTCCCGGGCTCGCGCCACGCTGCGGCCGGGCCGGGGCGCAGACACAGGGGGCGGAGGGGACGGAGCGGACACGGTCGCCGCCGGGACGGCGGCCCCGGCGGGGTCGGAGGTGATCGGATCGGTGGACGACCCGGCTCCGGGCCAGGTGCTCTGGACGGGCGGGTTCACGGCGCGGGGCTGGACGGCGGGCGCCGGGCGGCCCGCCCTGGCCGTGGCGGTCCGGGTCGGGGAGGAGGTCGTCGGCTGGGCCGCGACCGGCACGGAGCTGCGGCCGGACGTGGCCGCCGCTCTCGGGCAGCCGGCCCTCGAACGGGCGGGCTGGAAGGTGCAGGTACCGGCGGATTCGGTGCGGCCCGGGGAGGGCGATGTGGTCGTGTCGGTGTGGCTCCGGCCCGACGCGCCGGCGGTGGACCTGGCCCCGATTCCGGTGCGGTTCTCCGACCACGCCGCCCTGGACGGCGGGGCGGGCCCGGCGACGGGCTGGGAGGTGGCCCTGGAAGAGCCCGGCGCTCCGGCACCGGTCGACGGCGTCCTGCTCCAGGTCCGGGGCTGGGCCCTCCGCGATCGGCGACCGCCCGATCGCATCGACGTCCTGATCGACGGAGCGCCGGCGGGTCGGGCCCGGCTCGGGCTGCCCCGCCCGGACGTCGAGCTGACGCTGGGCCAACCCGGGACCGAGCTCAGCGGCTTCGAGGCGCTGATCGACCGGGGTGCGGTCGCCGTCGCCGACGAAGAGCTGCGGGTCGAGCTGGTGGGGTACGCGCCGGGGCGCCCGGGCGAGGTGATCGCGGCCCGGACGGTGCGCACGGTGGTGGCGCCCGGCGCCGGGCCGCACCCCGCGCTCCGGGCCGGGCCGGCACCGGCACCGGCACCGGGGGACGGGCCGCGCACCGTCGTCTTCACCCACACGCTGTCCCTGGGCGGCGCCCAGCTCTGGCTCCAGGAGCTGCTCCGGCGGGCTGACGCGGGCCGGGCCCTCGGGGCGACCGTGGTCAGCTTCGGCGACGGGCCGCTGCGGCCGGAACTGGAGGCCATGGGCATCCCGGTGCACGTGACCACCGGGCCGCCACCCGACGACGCCGAGGCCTACGAGGGCCGCATCGCGGAGCTCATGCCGCTCGTAGCCGCCAAGGGGGCGACGGCCGCCCTGGTCAACACGATGACGGCCTGGGCGGGCGCCGACATATGCCGGCGCCTCGGGATTCCCGTGGTGTGGGGGATCCACGAGAGCCTCAGCCCGAGCGCCTTCTACCGCGCCGCGTTCGGCCGGGGGGCCCATCCCCACATCCTGGACTGCTGCCTGGCCTCCCTCGCGGCGGCCCGGGCACTCGTCTTCGAGGCCGAGGCGACCCGGCGGATCCTGGCTCCGTGGACGGAGCCGGGGCGGACCGTCGTCGTCCCCTACGGGGTGGGCACCGCGGCCCTGGACCGCTACCGGGACGAAGTGTCGGTCGAGGCGGCTCGGGCCTCCCTCGGCCTACCGCCAACGGCACGGATGCTCCTGGTCATGGCGACCGTCGAGCCCCGGAAGGGCCAGACCGTCGTGGCCGAGGCCTTCGCCCGCCTCGCCGGCGAGGGAGCCGATCGGATGTTGGTCTTCGTGGGTGCCAACGAGACCCCCTACTCCCAGGCCCTGCGCCGCCGGGTGGAGGCGGGACCGTTGGCTTCGCAGGTGCGGGTCGAGCCTGTCGCCGCCGACACCCGCCCGTGGTACCGCAGCGCCGAAGCGCTCGTCCTGGCCAGCGACCTCGAGTCGCTGCCCCGCTCGGCCATCGAGGCCATGTGCCTCGGCGTGCCGGTGGTGGCCTCGGCCGTCTTCGGCGTGCCCGACCTGGTGGAGGACGGCCGCACCGGCCTGCTGTTCGAGGCCAACGACACCGCGGCGTGCGCCGGCGCGCTGCGCCGGTGGTTCGCCCTCTCGCCCGGGGAGCGGGCGGCCATGGGCTCGGCGGCGCGCGACCACGCCCTCCGCCATTACGACTCGGCTGGCTACAGTGCTGAGATCGCCGCCCTGCTCACCGCATTCGGATCGGGCCGGGACGACCTGCCTTCCGAAATCCTGGCCCCGGCCGGCGGGGAAGGCCGTTGAGCGGAGACCACCGGCAGACCGCCAAGCGGATCCTCAAGCCCGTGCTGCGCCCGCCCCTGGTCCGGCTCCGGCGCCTCCTCGGGGTCCCCGACGCGGCGGCCGCCGACCGGCGGTTGGACCGCCTCGAGGCCGAGGTGGGGGCGTTGCACCACGCCGCCGCCGCGGCCGGTCCCGGGTCGGGGCCGGCGGCGGGCGAGCTGCGGAGCGTCACCGATGCCCACGCCGCCGCCCTGAGCGCCCACGGTCAATGGCTGGCCGACCTCGAACGGTGGGTGACGTCCTGCGTGAAGACACTGTCCACCCTGGGCTCGCAGCCCCTGGGCGGCGGTCCCACCGAACGGGTGGAGCCCCTCGACGTCAACGCCGCGCTGCGGTCGCACATCGAAGTGGGGACGGTGATGGACTGGGTCAGGCACCTGCCGGAGGTGCCCGAGGACCGGCTGATCTCGGTCGTGACGGCCACGCGCAACCGGCCCCGGCTCCTCCGCCAGGCCGTGGCTTCGGTCCTGGCCCAGAGCTACCCCCGCTTCGAGATCGTCGTCGTGGACGACGGCGACGCCGAAGACGGCCCGGGGTCGGCGGCGGAAGCCCTGTCGGTGTTCTCCGACGAGCGGATCCGGGTGGTGCGCACGGCGGCCCGCCGGGGCGCGGCGGCGGCGTTCAACGCCGGGCTCGATGCCGTCACCGGGGATGTGATCACCGCCCTGGACGACGACAACCTGATGCACCCGGACTGGCTGCGCAGCCTGGCATGGGCGTTCGCCACCTTCACCGACGTCGACGTGGTCTACGGCGCCCGCACCATCGAGGACAAGGGGGCCCGCGACGGCGTCGGGTCGATGTCGATGCCGATGCTCGAGTTCTTCCCGTACGTCCGGCGCAAGCACGAGCGGGCCAACTACATCGACCGCAACGTGCTCGCCTACCGCTCCGGTCTGGCCGACCTGCGCTACGACGAGCAGCTGCCTTCGGCCATCGACTGGGACCACTCCCTGAGGATGTTCCGGCGGGCCGAGCCACTGCCGCTGCCCGTGGTGGCCTGCTACTACCGGACGGTGGTGGAGCACCGGGTGACCGACGAGCCGGGCGCCCGCGACGGGGTGCGGATCGTGCGGACCCGGGCCTTCACCGGACGCCCGATGCGGGTCCTCGTCCACACCGCCATGTACCCGGTGATCTCGGAGACCTACATCGCCGACGACATCGACGCCCTGCGCGACTGCGGGGCCGACGTCCAGGTGACGGCCACCATGGAGGCGGTGTCCTGGACGGAGGGGGCGTCCAGCCCTCGCCTGGACGTGGACACCGTCATATCCGACTTCGCCCCGGACGTGGCCCTCCTGCACTGGTCCACCCACGCCGAGGGGCAACTGCCGATGATGGAACGCCACGGCCTCCCCTTCGCCTGCCGCGTGCACTCCTTCGACACCGACCCGGACCGGGTCAAGCGCCTGCTCGACCACCCCCTCTGCGTGGCCGTGTTCGCCCACGAGACCGACCTGGCCCTCCTGCCCGACGGGGTGGTGGGGCTCATGCCCATGGTGGGACCGGGCCACGAGATCCCGAGCGGACCGGCGGCGCGCTCAGGTGTGGTGTCGGTGTCGGCGGGGCTGCCGAAGAAGGACTTCCCGACCCTCATCGAGGCCATGGCCGCCCTACCCGACATCGAACGGACCATCGTGGTGGGCCGCTCCAACGGATTCGAGTCGGTCCCCGACGAGGTGGTGGCGATGGCGGCGGCCGCCGACCCCGCCATCCGGGTGGCGGTCAACATGCCCCGTTCGGAGGTGCTCGACCTGGTGGCCCGGTCGTCGGTGCTGCTCTACACCCTGGCCCCGGACGGCTCCATGGGGATGCCCATGTCCATCGTCGAGGCCATGCTGGCCGGGACGCTGGTGGTCTGCGCCGACCGCCCGGCCGCCCACCAGATGCTGGGGCCGGACGTCCGCGTCTACGCCACGGCGGACGACATCGCGTGCCAGGTGCGGGAGATCGAAGCAGGCGGGCCCGAGGTGGAAGCAGCCCGCCGGCGGCTGCAGGCCCGGGCCGAGCGCTACCGGGATCCGGCGCAGGCCCGGCGGATCCACGACGTGCTGTCGGCCCGGATCACCGCCCGCCTCGAAGCTCT
>DATGAX010000645.1:0-7105 GCA_035312965.1 Acidimicrobiales bacterium | reverse complement strand
AGGAGATAGTGGAGGGCATCAGGCTGCTGGCCCGGACCGAGGGGATATTCGCCGAGACGGCCGGCGGGGTGACCATCGCCTCTCTCGTCCAACTGGTCGACGCCGGCGTGGTCCGGCCCGACGAGCAGGTGGTGGCCCTGGTCACCGGCAACGGCCTCAAGACCATCGAAGCCGTCGCCCCCCATTGCGGTCCGACCGCCACCATCGCCCCCACCATCGAGGCCTTCGCCCAGGCCGTCGACCTGCCCTCGGAGCTCTGACCGAATGCCCGTGACCGTCCGCATCCCCACCCAGCTGCGCTCGCTCGCCGGCGGCGACGCCAGCGTCCCCGTCACCGGCTCGACCGTCGGCGAAGTGCTCAAGGGCCTGGAGGCCGCCCACCCGGGCTTCCAGGACCGCCTCTTCGACGACGCCGGCAAGCTGCGCCGCTTCGTCAACATCTTCGTGGCCGAGGAGGACATCCGGTTCCTGGACGGGCTCGACACCCCGGTGGCCGACGGGGCCACCGTGTCGATCGTGCCCGCCGTGGCCGGCGGCTAGCCGCAGGGCTGGCGAGCCGGCCGACCCACCCCGGCCCTGGGTGACCGGAAGGGCAATCTTTCGCGCCTTCTCGCCTGAAACAAATATCACCAAGTAGGTTCAAGCCCCATGACAGGGGCGAAAATCAAACTGACAGCAATGGCGTCGTTGAGCGGGGCCCTCATGCTCGGCCTCGCCGGCCTCGGAGCCGTCCCTGCCCGGGCCGGTCAGCAGATCGTGACCTACAGCGCGGTCGAGAACATTCCGGCCCCGCCGGCCACCAACTTCGCCGGCAGCTCGGGGGGCGACGGGTGGGGGCTGGCCTTCACGCCCGATGCCGTCTACAACGTCTTCCACCATTCTCCGACCCTGCAAGTCGCCTGCCATCTCCAGGCCGACGCCAGCTCGTGTGCCGGCTATCCGAAGACGATCACGGACCCCGTGAGCGGCGACGACTTCTCGAGCGCGGCGATGCCCGGTCTGTGGGTGAACCCGGCCACGCAGCACCTGTACGTGTTCGCCACCGAGTACGACCCCACGGCACCGGGACCCCAGCCCGGAACGGCCGGTGTCGTGTGCCTCGACACGACTCAGCCGGCGAGCGATGCGAACCCGTTCTGCGGCTTCACGACCCTTTCCGGAGCGGATGCGTCGCCGCTCAGCGCCGATTTCGGCATAAGTGGCGTGTCCGATCCGGTGATCGCCGGTCACCGTTGGTACGCCTTCAATTACGTGCAAGGTCAGGCGCCGGGCAGCGGCGACGGCGTCAACCAGCTTCTCTGTTTCGACCTTTCCACGCTGGCCGGGTGCAGTGCCCAGCCTTACACCGTGGACCTCGGGCCGAGCGGCACGAACTCGACCATCAGCACCCCCGAGCCGGGGATAGCCGCGCTGGGCAACGAGATCGTCGTCCCTGACGTCACTTCGACCGAATCTTCGGGGGTGGTCGGTTGCCTCAACGTGTCGACGGGCAGCTCCTGCGGCGCCGGCTTCCCCATCACGCTCTCGACCGTTTCGGCCCCGGGCTCGAACGATTATCCGACCAACTACGGGGCGCCCTTCCCCTCCCTCTCGGCGGCAGGTCAGGTCAACGGGTTCTGCCTGACCGACTATGACGCCACCTGTTACTCGCTGACCGGCGCTTCCCTGTAGTCGCCCTCGAATATGGCGTCCGTCGTGTGCGTCCTCGTCCCGGGCGCCGGGGCGAGCACGTTCTGCCCGACCGGGTGGAACGGTCCGGCCTTGACCATCGGGCCGCGGGTGTACATCAACAACGGCAACGCCAACAGCGTCGAGTGCTTCGACTTCAGCAAGAACGCTTCGTGCGCCAACTTCCCCCACGCCACGGCAGGCGCCGACTTCACCTACACGGTGAACGCGGACCCGCAGCGACCGTCGTGCATCTGGGTGAACGCCGACGGCGGCATTTCTCAGATCCAGAACTTCGACGCCTACTCGGGCGGGCCGTGCGGAGCCGGTTCCCTGCGGGTCCTCTCATCGGCCATCGTGGTGCCGCTGGTCGAGTGCCAGCCGGCCAACTTCACGTCCCTGACGGTCGAATCGCCGTCCCCCTCCACGTACGGCGGAGGTACCGTCCAGTTCCTCGACAACGACGGCCTGCCCATCGCCGGCATCCCCCAGGAGGCCCTGGCGGCCGGGGCGATCGACCTGACCCCGTTCAACCTGACCACCAAGACGGCCCTTCCGCAGTTCCTCATCACGCTCAACCATCCGGGCAACGTCTCGAGCGTGACGGTCAAGCTGGTCTGGACCGGTGCCAACGCCCCCGCCTGCGTGGCCAACGGGGTGTCCGTGTCGGGTTCCAACGGGATGATGATGCTGGGTCGTGACGGCGGCCTCTTCGCCTATGGGGGGAGTGCGTTCGAAGGTTCGGCGACCGGCCTCTCGACGTCCGCCTTCACCGGCATCGCCTCGGTCAACGACCGCGACGGCTACCTGGTCGTGGCGGCCGACGGGGAGATGTTCCCGATCGGCAAGGCGGCGACCCATGGAGACCTGTCGAAATACGTCCTCGCGGGCCGCATCATGGGGATCGCAACCACGCCGAGCGGCAACGGGTACTGGATGGTGGGTGCGGACGGTGGGGCGTTCGCCTTCGGCGACGCCCACTTCTACGGCTCCATGGCCGGCCGTCACCTGGCCGCGCCCGTCGTCGCCATCATCGCCACTCCGACCGGGCACGGGTACATGCTGATCGCGGCCGACGGCGGGACGTTCGCCTTCGGCGACGCCCATTTCTACGGCTCCATGGCCGGCCATCAGCTGGCCGCCCCGATCGTGTCGGCCGCCATGACCCCCACGGGTAACGGGTACTACCTGGCCGGCGGGGACGGAGGGGCATTCGCCTTCGGCCGCGCCATCTACCGGGGCGGGGTGGCCGGCGTGAGGCTGACGGCTCCGGTGTCGGCCATCGTGCTCACGCAGGACGGGCTCGGCTACTGGCTCGTCGGGGGCGACGCCGGAGTGTTCACCTTCGGGGACGCGCCCTTCCTGATCGGTCGAACCGCGGCCGAGGGCGGTATCCCCTACCTCGGTCAGTCCCTCCAGGGGCCGATCGTCGCGGCCGCCGGGTAGCCGGCGGCCCGGGATGTGCCGGCCCTAGTTGCGTTAGCTTCCCGGAGGCGGTTTACTGGTTAGCACTCGGGATGCGAGAGTGCTAACGGCCCCCGGTCAGCCGAGGGCCATGACACGGAACCCAACGGAGGGAACCAAAGACCAATGCCCAAGATGATTGCCTTCGACGAAACCGCCCGGCGGGCGCTCGAGAGCGGGATGAACCAGCTCGCCGACGCCGTGCGGGTCACCCTCGGCCCCAAGGGCCGCAACGTGGTGCTCGAGAAGAAGTGGGGCGCCCCCACGATCACCAACGACGGTGTGTCCATCGCCAAGGAGATCGACCTCGAGGACCCCTACGAGCGGATCGGCGCCGAGCTGGTCAAGGAAGTCGCCAAGAAGACCGACGACGTCGCCGGTGACGGCACCACAACCGCCACCGTGCTGGCCTGGGCCCTGGTCAAGGAGGGCCTGCGGAACGTGGCCGCCGGCGCCAACCCGATGTCCCTCAAGAAGGGCATCGAGGCCGCCGTCGAGGCCGCCATCGGCTCTCTGAAGGAGCAGTCCCGCGAGACCGAGACCAAGGAGCAGATCTCCCAGGTCGCGTCGATCTCGGCCGCCGACACCGAGATCGGTGACCTCATCTCCGAGGCCATCGACAAGGTGGGCAAGGACGGCGTCATCACCGTCGAGGAGTCGCAGACCTTCGGCATGGACCTCGAGCTGGTCGAGGGCATGCGCTTCGACAAGGGCTACATCGCCCCGTACTTCGCCACCGATCCCGAGCGCATGGAGGCCGTCCTCGAGGACCCCTACATCCTGCTCGTCGGCTCGAAGATCTCGGCCGTACGCGACCTGCTCCCGCTGCTCGAGAAGGTCATGCAGTCGGGCCGCCCGCTGGTGATCATCGCCGAAGACGTCGAGGGCGAGGCCCTGGCCACCCTGGTCGTCAACAAGATCCGCGGCACGTTCAAGAGCGTGGCCATCAAGGCTCCCGGCTTCGGCGAGCGCCGCAAGGCCATGCTGCAGGACATCGCCATCCTCACCGGCGGCCAGGTCGTCACCGAAGAGGTCGGACTCAAGCTGGAGAACACCACCCTGGACCTGCTGGGCAAGGCCCGCAAGATCGTGGTGACCAAGGACGAGACGACCGTCGTCGAGGGCGGCGGAACCGAGTCCGACATCAAGGGCCGGATCTCCCAGATCAAGACCGAGATCGAGAACACCGACTCGGACTACGACCGGGAGAAGCTGCAGGAGCGGCTGGCCAAGCTGTCCGGCGGTGTTGCCGTGATCAAGGTCGGCGCCGCCACCGAGGTGGAGCTCAAGGAGAAGAAGCACCGCATCGAGGACGCCGTCTCGACCACCAAGGCCGCCGTCGAAGAGGGTGTCGTACCCGGCGGTGGCGTGGCCCTGCTGCGCTCCCAGGCCGCGATCCTGGACCGGGCCCAGAAGCTCGAGGGCGACGAGGCGACCGGAGCCCGCATCGTGGCCCGGGCCGTCGAGGAGCCGATCAAGCAGATCGCCGTCAACGCCGGCATGGAGGGCGGCGTGGTCGTCGAGCGGGTGAAGGGTCTGTCCCTGGCCGAGGGCCTCAACGCCGCCACCGGCGAGTACGAGGACCTGTTCAAGGCCGGTGTCATCGACGCCGCCAAGGTGACCCGGTCGGCGCTGCAGAACGCCGCATCGATCGCCGCCCTCTTCCTCACCACGGAGGCGGTCATCGTCGACAAGCCGGAGAAGGACGGCGCGCCGGCCATGCCGGGCGGTGGGATGGACGACTTCTAGGTCCACCCGCTTCGCAGTCGCACGAGGCCGGGTCCCCGATCGGCCGCCCAGTAGTCCTCGGACCAAGGGCGGCCTCTCCGGGGGCCCGGCCTCGCTCACTTCTTCTGCCCTGCGTGGCCTTAGATTGGGGTCGATGGCTGAAGCCCTGAACGCGAGCATCGGCTGGGGTGTCCTGCACCTCTTCTGCCGGCCCACCCCCGCGGCGGACCCGTCGGCGGTGGCGGCCGCGGTCAAGGCGGCCGAAGTGGCCGACCATCAGGTGGTCACCTTCACCGTGCTGGGGCACAAGGCCGACCTCGGCTTCCTGGCCCTCGGCCCGGACTGGGTGGTGCTGCGCCGGTTGCAGACCGGCCTGCAGGCCGCCGGCCTCGAGGTGGTGGCGTCCTACGTCTCGCTGACCGAGGTGTCGGAGTACGCGGCCGGGATGCCGGAGGAGCACCTGCAGGCCCGGCTGTACCCCCGCCTGCCCCCGGAGGGGAAGCGGGCCATCTGCTTCTACCCGATGTCGAAGCGCCGAGGGGACAAGGACAACTGGTACGCCACCGACTTCGACGAGCGGAAGCGCCTGATGATCGACCACGGCAAGTCGGGGCGCCGCTTCGCCGGCCGGGTGCTGCAACTGGTCACCGGGTCCACCGGGCTGGACGACTTCGAGTGGGGGGTCACCCTGTTCGGCGTGCACCCCGATGACCTCAAGGACACCGTCTACGCCATGCGCTTCGACGAGGCGTCGGCCCTCTACGCCGAGTTCGGGCCGTTCTACGCCGGGGTGGTCGGGCCGGTGGAGGAGGTCGCGGCCGAGGCGGGGCTGGGCGCCGGCCCCGCAGCCGACGGCTTTCTGTGAAGGGTTTCGTGTTCCGTGAAGCAAAAGTAGGGTATTTCCCCCCTTTTCCTTCACAGAAACGGCCGCCCACCCGGCGCCACCAACAGGCCAGGACGATCATGGCCCCCCGCGGCCGCATCGTCTCGCTTTGGGTGTGACGACCCGACCGGCCACAATGGACCGGTGCCGACCGAACCGCTCTACCTGCGCGACGCCTACCTGAGGCAGGCCGACGTCGAGGTGGCCGCCGTCGAAGCCGAGGCACGCCGGGTGAGCCTGGACCGGACCGTCTTCTACGCCACCGGGGGCGGCCAGCCCCATGACACCGGTTGGATCTCCGGCCAGCGCGTGGTCGACGTCCGCAAGGAGGGCGACGACATCTGGCACACCCTGGAAGGCGACGGCCCGCTGCCCCGCCCGGGCGAGACCGTCCCCACCGCCATCGACTGGGACCGCCGGTACGCCCTGATGCGGACCCACACCGCCCTCCACGTCCTCTGCGGCGTCATCTGGAACGAGTGGGGGGTGCCGGTCACCGGCGGGAACATGGAGCCGCTCTCGGCCCGCATGGACTTCGAGTTCGACCCCCTGCCGGAGGCGTTCGGCCCCATGGTGGAGCAGCGGGTCAACGCCGAGCTGCGCCGGGCCCGCCCCATCGAGGTCACGTTCATCCCCCGCGAGGAGGCGGTGCTCGATGCCGACCTGATCCGCACCAAGGTGAGCCTCGTCCCCGAATCGGTCAAGGAGCTGCGCATCGTCGACATCGTCGGCCTCGACAAGCAGGCCGACGGCGGTACCCACGTCCACTCCACCGACGAGGTGGGCCGGATCGTGGTGCTCAAGACGGAGTCCAAGGGCAAGGGCAACAAGCGGATCCGCCTGGCCGTGGAGGACGCGTGACCTCCACCGCCTCCACCGCCCTCACCGCCCTCACCGCCCTGCGTTCGGGGCTTCTCCGCCACGACCGTCTGGTCGTGGCCTTCAGCGGGGGGGTCGACTCGGCCCTCCTCGCCTGGGTGGCCAACGACGTGCTCGGGCCCGAGCGGGTGCTGGCGGTGACGGCGGTGTCGGGGTCACTGGCCCCGGCTGAGCGGGCCGACTGCCGGCGGTTGGCGTCCGACTGGGGGTTGCGCTGGATGGAGGTGGAGACCGACGAGCTGGCCCGGCCCGGCTACGTCGCCAACGGCTCCGACCGCTGCTACCACTGCAAGTCGGAGCTGATGGACTCGCTGCTCCCCGTCGCCGGCACCGAGGACGGCGCGACCATCGCCCTGGGGGTCAACCTCGACGACCTGGACGACCACCGGCCGGGGCAGCAGGCCGCCCTCGAGCGGGGTGCGGTGTTCCCCCTCGTCGAGGCGGGCCTGACCAAGGCCGCGGTCCGGGCCGCGGCCAAGGAGC
>DATGAX010000644.1:0-2495 GCA_035312965.1 Acidimicrobiales bacterium | reverse complement strand
GGGGTGATCCTTCTGGAGGACCGCAACCAGCCCGTGGCGGCCGTGACCGAGCTGCGCCTGTTCCTGACGACCAACCCACCCCAGGCCCTGAGGTCGGCGGTGGCGGGTGTGGCTGCCGTGGGCCGTCCTGGTGGTGGTGCTGGTGGGGGCGCTGGTGATCGGCGCAGGCCGCGGTGGCGGCAAGGAGAGCGTCGACCACCGGGTGCAGCGGATCGCCAGCGAGGTGCGCTGCCCGACGTGCCGGGGATTGTCGGCGGCCGAGTCCGACGCCAAGACGGCCGAGGCCGTGCGCGAGGAGATCGGCACCAGGGTCCAGCAGGGTCAGAGCGACGGGCAGATCCGGGCCGCGCTGGCCGACCGCTACGGCGCCGACATCCTGCTGCGCCCCCAGGGGAGCGGGGTGGCGGCCCTGGTGTGGGCCCTGCCCGTCGTGGCCGTGGTGCTCGCCCTGGCCGGCCTGACAATGGCCTTCAGGAGATGGTCGTCGGTGACGCGCGCCAAACCCAGCGACGAGGACCGGGTGCTGGTGGACAGGGCCCTGCGCAGATGAGGACCCTGAGGCCGCGACCGGCGGCGGCTGCCGGTTCGGCGACGGGCCCGCCGCCCCCGTCGGCCTACGTCGGGGACCTGGAGCAGGAGCGTGACTTCTTCCTGCGCTCGTTGAGCGACCTGGAGAGAGAGCGGGCGGCGGGCGACATGGAGGAGGCCGACTTCCTGGCCCTCCGCGACGGCTACACGGCCCGGGCCGCGGCCGTGCTCCGCGCCTTGGAGGCGGCCCGGTCCTCGATCGGGCCGGCACCGGCCTCAGACGGAAGCCCACGCCGTAAGCCGGCGGTGTCCCCGCGCCGGCCCCGGTTCCTCAGGCCAGTGATCGTCGCCACCCTGGTGGGCGCCGTCGCCGCGCTCGCCGGGCTCCTGGTGGCGGCGTCGGCGGGCGACCGCCTCCCGGGCCAGACGGTGTCGGGCGGCCCGTCGGTGGGGCAGACCGACAAGCTGGACCAGGCCCGCTCGCTGCTCTCGAAGGGCAAGACCGTGGAGGCCATAAAGAAGTACGACGAGGTGCTGCGCACCGACCCCCGTCAGCCCGAGGCCCTGGCGTATCGGGGATGGCTGCTGCGCCTGGCCGGCGTGGCCGCCTCCGCCCCTCAGCTGGTGGACCGGGGCCAGCAGTCGGTGGAGGCCGCCATCGCCTCGGATCCCTCCTACGCCGACGCCCACTTCTTCCGTGGGGTGATCCTTCTGGAGGACCGCAACCAGCCCGTGGCGGCCGTGACCGAGCTGCGCCTGTTCCTGACGACCAACCCGCCCCAGGCCCTGAGGTCGGCGGTGGAGGAGGTCCTCAACCGCGCCCTGGCGGCCAGCGGGCAGCCGCCGGTGCCCACGACCACCACCACGGCGCCCCTGTCTCCTCCGCCTTAGTCCGCCGGTACGGTTGCCGCCGTGGCCGTACGACTGGGAGGCGGGCAGGGCTTCTACGGCGACGGCCTGGCGCCGGTGTCCGACCTGCTCGAGGCGGGCGTCGACTACCTGGTGTGCGAGGCCCTGGCCGAGCTGACCCTGGCCATCCTCCAGAAGGACCGCCAGCGGGACGAGTCCCTGGGCTACACGCGCGACCTGCCCCTGTATCTCGCCGCCGCGCTCCCGCACGTGCTGGCCGGGCGGACGCGGCTCATCACCAACGCCGGGGGCATCAACCCCATCGCCGCCGGACGGGCCGCCCTGTCCGCGGCCCGGAGCGCGGGGGCCACGGGGCTCAAGGTCGCCACCGTCGTGGGCGACGACCTGCGGCCGCGGGCTTCGGACCTTGCGCTCCCGCCCGACGCCCTCTTCGCCAACGCCTACCTGGGGGCCGGGCCCATAGTGGAGGCGCTGCGGGCCGGAGCGGACGTGGTCGTGACCGGCCGGGTGGCGGACGCCTCTTTGTTCCTCGCTCCCCTGGTGCACGAGCACGGCTGGGAGTGGGACGACTGGGACCGTCTGGCCGCTGGGGTGACGGTGGGTCACCTGCTCGAGTGCAGCGGCCAGGTGACCGGGGGCAACTACTCGGGGGCGTGGTGGGAGAACCCCGATCCTCTGCGCATCGCCTTCCCCATCGCCGAGGTGGACGAGGACGGCACCGCGGTGATCACAAAGCCGGAGAAGGCTGGAGGCATGGTGAGCTTCGACACCGTCCGCGAGCAGCTCCTCTACGAGGTGCACGACCCCGCCCGCTACCTCAACCCCGACGTGGTGGCCGACTTCACCTCCCTCACCCTCACCGACCTGGGCGAGGACCGTGTGCGCCTCTCCGCGGCCCGGGGCGGGCCCGCGCCCGAGACCTACAAGGGCCTGGTCTGCACCCCGGCGGGATGGGCGGGCGAGCTGCGGGTCGCCTACTGCTGGCCCGACGCCGAGGCCAAGGCCCGGGCCGCCGTCCGGTACGTGCGCAGCCGGGCCGAGGCGACCGGCCTCCCGGTGGAGGAGTGGTGCGAGGAGTACTTCGGCGTCAACGCCTA
>DATGAX010000643.1:0-5172 GCA_035312965.1 Acidimicrobiales bacterium | reverse complement strand
GATGGACACGTCCAGGGCCGACACGGGCTCGTCGCAGATCACCAGCTTCGGCTTGAGGGCCAGCGCCCGGGCCACTCCGATGCGCTGGCGCTGGCCGCCGGAGAATTCGGCCGGGAAGCGGTTGTAGTGCTCGGGGTTGAGCCCGACCAGCTCCATGGCCTCCTGCACCATGCGCTTGCGCTTGGCGCCGTCGGCGATGTTGTGGATGGCGAACGGGTCGCCGATGATCGATCCCACCCTCCGCTTCGGGTTGAGCGATCCGTACGGGTCCTGGAAGATCATCTGCATGTCCCGGCGCACCGGGCCCAACTGACGGGGTCGGAGGTGGGAGATGTCCCGCCCCTCGAACTCGATGGAGCCCGACGTCAGGTCGTAGAGCCGGGCCAGGCAGCGGGCCAGCGTGCTCTTGCCACACCCCGTCTCGCCCACGAGGCCGAGCGTCTCCCCTTTGCGGATCTCGAGGCTGACCCCGTCGACTGCGTGGACGAAGTCGCGGCTGCGGCGGAGGCCGCCCGACTGGACGGGAAAGCGTTTGAAGACGTCCGTAGCCCGGAGCACTACGTCCGCCATCAGGCCACCGACTCCCCGAGGACCCGGGCCCGGACCGCCTCCCGCTCGCTGCGGCCGTGGGGCAGCCAGCACGAGGAGACGTGCTCCGGATGGACGTCGACGCTGGACAGCGGCGGCTCATCGGTGCGGCACTGGGCGAACGCGTATGGACAGCGCGGATGGAACTTGCAGCCCGAGGGCAGGTTGATGAGGCTCGGCGGTTGCCCCTGGATGGACAGCAGCCGCGTGCGCTCGCCCCCATAGGCCGGCAGGGAGCGCAGGAGGCCCTCGGTGTAGGGGTGGTGGTTGTCGTAGAAGATGCGGTCCCGGGGCGCCTTCTCCATCACCCCGCCGGCGTACATGACCACCACCTCGTCGGCCAACTCGGCGATCACGCCCAGGTCGTGGGTGATGATGATCACGGCGGTGCCGAACTCCTCCTGGAGCCGCTCGATGACCCGCAGCACCTGGGCCTGCACCGTCACGTCCAACGCAGTGGTGGGTTCGTCGGCGATCAGGACCGCCGGGTTGAGGGCCATGGCCATGGCGATCATGGCCCGCTGGCGCATGCCGCCGGAGAACTGGTGGGGGAAGTCGTCGACGCGCCGGTCGGGCTGGGGGATACCCACCAGCCTCAGCAGGTCGACAGCCCGCCTGCGGGCCACCTCCGTACGGATATGGGGCTCGTGGGCCCGGATCATCTCCACGATCTGCCACCCCACCCGGTAGTACGGGTGGAGGCTGGACAGCGGGTCCTGGAAGATCATGGCGATCTCGCGGCCCCGGATGTCCTGCAGCTCCCTGGAGTCCATGGAGAGCAGGTCCCGGCCGCGGAACACCGCCTGACCGCTGATCTCGGCCCCGCGGGTGAGCCCCATGATCGTCTGGGTGGAGACGCTCTTGCCCGAGCCCGATTCGCCGACTATGCCGAGGGTCTGGCCCGCATCAACAGAGAAGGAGATGCCCCTCACAGCCTGGACCAGCCCGTCGCTCGTCGGGAACGAAACGTGCAGGTCGTGGATCTCCAGCAGTGCCATGTGCACTTCCTGTCCTGGGCCGTTCGCCCCATTTGCTCCGGCTCCGCCGGAGGATCACCGAAACGGACTCCGGCCCGGCGGATAACCGCCGGGCCGAAGTCACCAACTACTTATGTGGACTACAGCCCGGTTATCCGGCTACCCAGATGTTCGCCAGGTTGCAGTTCTGGTAGGGACCGACGTACACGCAGTTGTGCACCCGGGCCCCGTGCAGGCTCGACCCGTTCGGGTCGGCGATCGGGTAGACCGCGGCCTGGGCCATGGCCTCCTGGTCGGCCTGGTGCCAGGCCGCCGCGGCGGACGCCGGGTCCGGAGCAGCCACAGCCTGGTTCATCAGGTTGTCCAGGGTGGGATCGCCGAAGAACCCGTAGTTCGAGCCACTGGGCGGGAAGCTGGTGGTCGACAGGATCGGCAGGAAGTAGGACGGGCCGCCCGTCGGGTACCAGTCAGGTCCCCATCCGGCTTCGGCCAGGTCAAACTGGCTGTTCTTGGCCGCAGTACCCGGGATCAGGTACTTGCCGTAGAAGTCGGCGTTGCTGGCGGTCAGGCCCTTGAGGGTCACACCGATGGCGGCCAGGTTGGCCTGCAGCGTCTGGAAGTCCTTGGGACCGGTCGACGACTGGTTGCGGTACAGCATGGTCAGCGTCAGGTTGGTGACACCGGCCTGCTGGAGCATCTGCTTGGCCTTGTTGGGATCGTACGGGTAGTCGTCGAAGTTGGGTCCGGAACCATCCGTACCGGGGGCGATCAGGTGGGTCAGCGGCGGATCGACCTGCGAGCCACCGTGGTTCTGGATCAGCTCGGTCCGGTTGATCGCGTAGGACAGGGCCTGACGGACCTGAGCCTTGGCCATGGCACCCCCGTTGTTCTTCGACACGGTGTTGAAGATGATGTACGGGTTGGTGGCGCCTTCGGTCTGCAGCTGCAGCCGCGGATCATGCAACAGACCGGGGATCTGGGTCGGCGGCACCCCGATGTCCCAGAGCATGTCGGCCTGCGGCGTGTTGGTCAGGATCTGCGAAACGATCCCGGCCTGGTTGCCGGTCTCGGACACGTCGATCTCGTTGACATACGCCTTGTCCACCGGGTCGGCCGACGCGTTCCATGCCGGGTTGCGGCTGAACACGATCGAGGTGTTGGGGTTGTACGACTTGATCATGTACGGGCCGTCGGACGGCTGGTGCGTGGCCAGGGCGGTGCTGTTGGGCAGGTAGCTGAGCAGCTCGACCGGCGCCGGGTTGAAGGGCGGCAGGTTGAGAACGCCGGTGAAGAAGCTCGCCGCCTTGGTCAGATGGAACTGGACCGTCAACGGGTTGGTCGGATCCACCGTCACGCCGGAGATGTCATGACCGTTGATGTAGGCCGCCTGAGCGGAGGCGCTGGTCGCTGACACCTTGGAGAAGCCGGTGCAGAAGTCCGTGTATCCCATCAGGACACCCGAGAAGTCCGGCTGGCCGCCGAACGGCGTCGCCGGGTTGCAGCTCCGCTTGACGCCGCGCACGACGTCGGCCGCGTTGACCTGGCGGGGCGGCGTGGTGTTCCACATGGCACCGGTCCGGATGGTCACCGAGTACAGGGTCCCGTTGTTGGAGATGGCGGGGGCCGCGGTGGCCAGGTCGGGCACGGCGTTGAAGGTCTGGCCGGTGACGCTCGGATAGGCGTACAGAGGCCGGTTGTAGAGGAGCGAGGCCAGGTAGTCGAGGGTGTAGTACCCGATGTTCGGGTCGAGGTTGTTGTCGACGTCGCTGGTGCCGAGCACGGTCAGGGTGCCACCCGTGACCGGGGTGCCCCCGCTGTTGGGATTGCTGATCTGGAGACCGGTCACAGGCGCGCAGTTGGCGCAGAGCGTGGTGCTCGTCGACCCCCCGCTACCCGGGGAGCTGGTGGTGCTCCCGTTACCGGTCTTGGTGCCGCTGCTGGAGCAGCCGACCGCGATCATGGCGACTGCGGCCATGCTGGCGCCGAGCTGCACTGCCCTTCGCTTATGCCATCGCACTGGTTTGAGACCCTCCTCGTCTCGTCGACCGATGCCTCTGGCACCAGCCACTTTGTGATGTCGCTACAGACTCGAAGTGCCCGCGATCATCCGCCATAAAGTCCGCTACTGCAGACGAATGGCCAACATGATCGTGGTGAACATGAAGCAAACCGCACATGCGATGGTCGCCCGGTCGAGGTTCCTCTCGGCGACGGTCGATCCCGCTGCAGCTTGACCCAGCCCTCCACCGAACATCTCCGAAAGACCGCCCCCCTTCCCGCTGTGCAGAAGGACCATGCCTATCAGCAGCAGCGAGACAGCTATATGGACGACGACGACGATGATGGTCAGCAAGGCATCTTCTTTCAGCGCCTGAGCGGCGCAACGCAACATAGCAGCACCTTCCACCGCGTTGCGTGACAGTGCTGTAAATCAGTGCCTTTCGATCTCAGGACACTCTCAGGAAGGCGAGCCGCTCAGGGGCGGGCGGCCGAGACGATCTGGGCCAAATCGCCGGGATCCAGGCTGGCTCCGCCCACCAGAGCGCCGTCGATGTCGGGCTGGGCCATCAGATCCCGGGCGTTGGCCGCCTTGACCGAGCCGCCGTACTGGATGCGCACCGCGGCCCCGGGATCCTCACCGTGCTCGGCCGTCACCGCGGCCCGGATGGCGGCGCACACCGCCTGGGCGTCGCCCGGCGTGGCGTTGCGCCCGGTGCCGATGGCCCATATCGGCTCGTAGGCGACGACCAGACGCCCCACCTGCTCGGGGTCCAGCCCGGCCAGGCCGGCCCGCAGCTGCCCCAGCACCCTGGCCTCGGTCGACCCGGCCTCCCGCTCCTCCAGGGTCTCCCCGACGCACATGATCGGCGTCATGCCGGCGGCGAACACGGCGCCGACCTTGCGGGCCACCGTCTCGTCGGTCTCGCCGAACAGCTGCCGGCGTTCGGAGTGGCCGACGATCACATAGGTCACGTTGAGCTTGGCCAGCATCCCGGGGCTGACCTCGCCGGTGTAGGCGCCGCTCGCCTCCCAATGCACGTCCTGGGCCCCCAGCGCGATGGGGATGTCGTCGGCCTCGAGGACCGTCTGCACCGAGCGGAGGGCGGTGAAGGCGGGATGCACCGACACGTCCACGTAGCTCGGGTCCGAGGCGTCCAGGCTGTAGGAGAGCTTCTGGATCACGTTGATGGCCTCGAGGTGGGTGAGGTGCATCTTCCAGTTGCCCGATACCAGCGGCCTGCGGGCCGTCTTAGCCACCGGTCGCCACCCCCTCCCTCAGGGCGGCCAGGCCCGGGAGATCGCCCAGCTCTATGAACTCGAGGGATGCACCGCCGCCCGTGGAGACGTGGCTCATGCGATCGGCCAGGCCGAACTGGGCCACCGCGGCCGCGCTGTCGCCACCGCCGACGACAGTGAACGCGCTGGTCGCCCCCATCGCCTCGGCGACGGTCCGTGTGCCCGCTTCGAAGCGGGGATCCTCGAACACCCCCATCGGGCCGTTCCACAGGACGGTGCGGGCCTCGGTGATGGCGTCGGAGAACTCCGCCGCCGTCCCCGGCCCGATGTCGAGCCCCCTCCACCCGTCCGGCACGTTGGCGCCGACCTG
>DATGAX010000642.1:0-6510 GCA_035312965.1 Acidimicrobiales bacterium | reverse complement strand
GACGCCCATGGACCTGCTCGAACGCTACGGCTCCGACGCGGTGCGGTACTGGGCCGCGTCGGCTCGGCCGGGCACCGACACCGCCTTCGACGAGGGCCAGATGAAGATCGGCCGCAAGCTGGCCATCAAGCTGCTCAACGTGTCGCGGTTCGTGCTGGCCGCCGGGCCGTCGGCGCCGGGGACCGTGGCGCTCGAGCCCCTCGACGCCGACCTGCTTTCGGGGTTGGCCGGGTTGGTGGAGGAGGCGACCACCGCGTTCGACGGATACGACTACGCCCGAGCGTTGGAGCGGACGGAGTCGTTCTTCTGGGACTTCTGCGACGACTATGTGGAGCTGGTCAAGAACCGGGCCTACGGCTCGCTCGGCGACGACCGTGCCGCCCCGGCCCGGCACGCGTTGCGCACCACCCTCTCGACGCTGCTGCGGCTGTTCGCCCCCTTCCTGCCGTTCGTGACCGAAGAGGTGTGGTCGTGGTGGCAGGACGGATCGGTCCACCGGGCGGAGTGGCCGGCGGCTGAGGCTCGGGCGCGGCCGGCCGGGGCCGGGCCCGCTGCGCTGGATGTCACCCGCCAGGTGCTGGCCGAGATCCGCCGCCGCAAGACCGAAGCCGGCGTGTCGTTGCGGGCCGCGGTGGCCAAGGTGGAGGTCTCCGGGCCGGGCGGGCTGCTGGACCTGGTGGCGGCGGGGCTCGACGACCTCAAGCAGGCCGGGGCCATCGAGGGGGACGTGATCCTCACCCCGACCGGTGACGGCGGTGAGGGCGGTGAGGGCGGCGAGGGCGGCACCGAGATCCGCGTCGCCGAGGTCGTGCTGGCGTAGTCGGCGGACGGGCGGACGGGCGGACGGGCGGACGGCCCATCTGGGGTCGGATTGTGTGCAATTTTCGACAACTGTTGTCGAAAATCGAACACAATCGAACGGCGGCCGTCGGCCCGGCCCCGGCGATGCACCGGCGCCCTGCCCCCCGGTAAGGTCTGCCGCATGCCGATCAATCCTGATGCCGTCGGGTCGACGAGCGATCCCCACGAAGCCTCCTGGACCTCGAAGGACTGCCTCCTCTACGCCCTCGGGGTTGGCGCCGGCGTCCAGGACCCGACCGGGTTTGAGCTGGAGTTCACCACCGAGAACAGCCAGGACGTGACCCAGCGGGTCCTGCCCACCTTCCCGGTGGTGGTGGGCGGCGGCGGCGGTGCCTTCGCCAAAGTGGGCAGCTTCAACCCGGCCATGCTCGTGCACGGCGAGCAGACCGTGACGCTGCACGGGACCATCCCCGTCCAGGGGACGGTGGAGACGGTGTCGACCATCACCGGCATCTACGACAAGGGCTCGGGCGCGGTCATCGCCATCGAGTCCGTGGCCCGGGAGAAGGAGAGCGGCGAGCCTCTGTGGACCACCACCAGCTCGGCCTTCATCAGGGGCGAAGGCGGCTTCGGCGGCGACCGGGGCCCGTCCAACAAGGTGGAGTTCCCGGATCGCCCGGCCGACCACACCGTCACCTACCAGACCCGGCCCGACCAGGCCCTGCTCTACCGCCTCTCCGGCGACCGCAACCCGCTGCACTCCGACCCCAAGTTCGCCGCCATGGGCGGGTTCGAGAAGCCGATCCTGCACGGGCTGTGCTCGTTCGGGTTCACCGGGCGGGCCCTGCTCCACACGATGTGCGGGTCGGACCCCGACCGGTTCCTGTCGGTCTCGGCCCGCTTCTCCAAGCCGGTGCTGCCGGGCGAGGCGCTCACCGTCTCGATGTGGGAGGACGCCGAGGGCCACGCCCTGTTCCGGACGTCCACCGACGCCGGCGTGGTGATCGACGCCGGCCAGCTCGCCTTCCGGCCCTGACCGACCGGCGGCCCGCCCAGGCGGGGCCGCCACATCAGTTGTCGACCGGGGGCTCCGCCAGCCCCAGGTCGAACATCACCTGCTCGGAGACGAAGATCTCGGCGCCGTAGGCCCGCAGCGCCAGGGCGATCGCATCGGACGGGCGCGCCGAGAGCACCCGCCGCTCCCCGCCCCGGTCGAACTCCACGTTGGCGTAGAAGTGGCGGCCCTCCTCGACCGCGGTGATCACCGCCCGCTCGAGGCGGCCGTCGAGCACGCCGACGGTGGAGACGAACAGGTCCCACGTCGACGGCCGCTTCGGCACCTGCCCGGCCCACGCCGAATGGATGGCCCGCGCCTCGGCTTGGCCGATCACTATCGGCACCGACCGGAAGGGCGGCTCGTCCTCGCGCAGCGTGACCATGCCGGCCTCCACGCCGGCGGTGGTCGGCACCGCGGTGCGCACGTCCGAGACGGAGACCTTGGTCAGACCCTCGATCACGGCTGGCACCCTACTTAGGGGCCGGCGGCTGCACGGACCAGACGGGTCGACCCAGCACCACCCCGGCAACGTCCGAGGCGCCGGCCCGCCGCAGGGCCCGGGCGACCTCACGCAACGTGCTGCCCTCGGTGAGGACGTCGTCGAGCAGCAGGACCTGGACGCCCGCCACCGCCGACCCCGCGGCCCGGCCCACGGCCAACGCCGACCGCAGGGGGCCGCGCGCCACCGCCTGGCGCTCCCGCCAGCTCCGCCCGGCCATGCCGGGGGTCTCCCGCACCTTGCGGACCAGCCCCGGCTCCACCCGCCAGCCCGGGTCGAGGTGGCCGGGTAGGCGGGCCAGTACCTCGCCGACGGTGTCCCAGCTGCGGCGGGCACCGGGGCCGGTGTAGGCCGGGACCGACGTGATGAGCTCGAACTCCTCGAACCATGCCGGGTGGGCGGCGATGAAGCCGGCCACCTGGGCGGCGAAGGCACCCGCCAGGCGCCGGTGGCCCCGGTACTTGTAGGCGTGGATGTCCCGGCGCAGCGCTCCCTCATAGACGCCGAGGGAGAACACCACGGAGAAGCCCCGGTCCGCCTGGCGGCACCACCGGTTCGGACAGCTCACCGCTCTGCCCACCCCCCGCCCGGCCCCGGGAACCGCCCCGCCGGCCGCCGGCCCCGCCGGGATCACCTGCCCGCAGACGGGACAGAAGGCGGCGGGGCGGGTGGTCATGCGCCGCATCCTCCCAGCCGGGTGCGACGAGGTCGCCGGCCCGGTCTCTCGGGGTGGGCTAGATGAGGCCTTCTCGCACCACGATGGCCACCGCGTGGCAGCGGTTGCGGGCGTCGAGGCGGCCCATGATCTTGGCCAGCACGCCCTTGATGGTGCTCTCGGAGTAGGCCAACTGCTCGGCGATGTCGCTGGTGTCGAAACCGTCGGCCACCAGCCGGAGCACCTCCGACTCCCGGGCCGTCAAGCGCAGCGTGATGGTCGAGCCGCCCCGGTCCCGCAGATCCATGGTCGGTGTATCCGCCGTGACCTCATCGACGGGCAGCGCCGCGGTGGCCCGGCGGATCAGCCCTTCGGGCAGCCGGCAGCCGGCCTGATCGGCGTCGCGGATGGCCTCCGTCAACTTGGCCGAGGTGGCTTCGGTGCGGCGGAGGAAGCTGGTGGCGCCAGCCGCCACGCAGACCAGCACCCCGGCCTCGTCGAAGCGGCAGGCCACCAGGACCACTCTCGGCACCCCGTCGCGTTGGATGGCCTTCACGACCTTGGCCGCCCCGTCGTCGGTGGCCTCGGCCACCACGAGCGCCACGCGGGCCCGGTCGAGATCGGCCGGCCCGACCAGCTCGATGGTCGGTTGCCCCATCAGTTGTGCCTTCGCCCCCGCTGCAGACATCGGATCGGAGGCGTATACATAAACCGGTGTACGCCAACTCACGATGAGGAACGTACGGGTCACGCTGCGTGGCCGCATCAGTACCGACTACGTAATTTTGCCTGCTGGCCTGCCCGTTTTGTGACGGTCGCCACGTATGTCCCGCGGTGAGGCGGTCGGGATGACACATTTCACACGTGCTACGAACGGGGCATGGAGATCGAGGTCGTGATCGAGATACCCAAGGGCACCCGCAACAAGTACGAGGCGGACGAGCAGGGGAACATCTGGCTCGACCGCATGCTCTTCACGTCCACCCGGTATCCGGAGGACTACGGGTACGTGCCCGGGACCCTGTCCGAGGACGGAGACCCGGTGGACGCCATGGTGATCCTGGACGAGGCCACGTTCCCCGGATGCCACATCCACGCCCGCCCCATCGGGGTGTTCCGCATGCGCGACGAGGAGGGTGCCGACGCCAAGCTGCTGTGCGTCCTGGCCAGCGACCACCGGTGGGACCACGTGCAGGACCTGTCCGACCTGCCCGCCCACCAGCTGACCGAGATCGCCCACTTCTTCGACATCTACAAGGACCTCGAGCCGGGCAAGCGGACCGAGCTGGGCGGATGGTCGGACCGCTCGGCGGCCGAGGAGGTCGTCACTGCGGCGAGGGCGAGGGCCCAGGCCAGAGCGGCCGAGCCGCCGGCCGACGACCGAGCCGACGGAGCCGACTGAGACGACTAACCCCCCAGCCCCCCCAGCGCCTCCTCGTAGGCCGCCCGGAGGCAGTCGAGCAGCACGTCGCCGTCGGCCACCGCGGCGGGGTCGAGATTGACTCCCAGCGCGGCCTGGTCGCAGTAGCTGAGCAGGGTCACGTTGATGGCGGCGCCGGAGCGGGGCCCGACAGGAGTCATCGACGTCACCGGCACGCCGGCCAGCCACATCGGCACCGGCGGCCCGGCGACGTTCGAGGCCACCACGTCGAGCGAGCCGAGGGCGGCGGCCAGGGCGCGGGGCGCCCCGGGTAGCGAGGCCGCGGCGTCGGCCACGGAGTCGACGAACGGCGCCCACGGCGGCCGGCGGCCCTGCACCACCATCTCGTGGACCAGCCGGGCCCGCTCGTCGAAGTCGAGCCGGCCCAGCGGGGCCCGCAGCACGGTCCCGAAGATCTGGTTGCGCATGACGTCGCCGTCGCCGCGGTGGCTGATGGGCACGGCCAGGCGCACGCTGGGGACCAGGCTGCCGTGCTTGGAGTGGTAGCGCTCCAGCCCGTCGAGGAGCCCGGCGAGGAAGACGTCGTTGACCGTGACCGACCGGGAACGGGCCAGCGCACGCATGGCTCCGAAGTCGAGATGTAGCGGCGCCAGCGCCACCCCGCCCGAGCGGGCGGCGAGCAGGGGGCTGGCCGGGCCGGTGGCCGCGCCGGCCTGGGCCCGGACCGCTCCCACCACCTCGACCAGACGTTCGAGCAGCCCGGAGGGGTCGGAAGACGCGGCTGCCACGGTCCGGGCCGCCCACGGAACGGCCCGCCGCCACAGGGCGACGGCCCGCCGCACCTCGGCCGAAATCTCGTCCGCGACCGATGGGGGCGGGCCGGCCGGAGTTGGCGGGGCCCACCACGGCCGCCGGCGCCGGCGCGCCCCGACGGGCGGTGCGGGCGACAGGTCGAACAACTCCCCCAGCAGCTGCACCCCGCCCAGCCCGTCGGTGTACGAGTGGTGCAGGTGCAGGATCAAGGTGTCCGGCGAGGACGACGCCACCACGGCCCGCCAGGGCGGGCGCCCTTCGTCGAACGGGAGAGCGACCACGGCCGACGCCATCTCCCAAGGCGGGCCGTCCATGGTGGCGACCTGGTGCTCGACGTCGAACAACGGATCGGGCTCCCAGACCGGTGCCGCGCCGACCCGCGACTCCCGCACCCGCTCCCGCAGCCGCGGCACCGCGTCGCACAGCCGGCCGAGGCGCGAGACCAGCCCCGGCAGGGGAACGGCGCCGTCCACGCGAACGACGAGGGACATGGTGGCCCGGAAGCGCGGGTCGTGGCCGGCGAGGCGCCACATGAGCGTCTCGACCCCCGTCATCGGCGCCGCCCCGGCCGGGGGGGAGATATTCGTGACGGGCCGCCCGGGACCCGGCGTCACTCTCGCTCGGCTACGCCGACCAGGTCGGCCACGAGGTCGAACGCCTGTCCCACCGTGACCAGATCCTGCGGGTCCACGTCGGGGATCTTGACGCCGAAGGCATCGTTGAGAGCGAGGGTGATCTCCACCACGGCCAGGCTGTCGGCGTCGAGGTCCTCCCGCCAGCGGGCGTCCGCCCGCACCTCGCCCTGGTCGATGTCGAGCACTTCCGCCACGCAGTCCTGGAAGGTGCTGAACGCCTCCTCGCGATCCATCCCGACAAGTTAGCCCGCGGGCCGGGGTGGGCCGCTCGCCGGCGGGAGCCGTAATCTCCTCGGCATGCCCGGAATGCTCGAAGGAAAGCGCCTTCTCCTCACCGGCGTCCTGACCGACGACTCGCTCGCCTACGCCGTCGCCGAGCTGGCCCAGAAGGAGGGGGCCGAGATCGTCCTGACGGGCGCCGGACGGGGACTGTCCCTGACCCGGCGGGTGGCCCGCCACCTGCCGGCGCCGCCCGACGTGCTCGAGCTCGACGTGACGGTCCCCGACCAGCTCGAGACGGTGCGGGCCGACCTCGAGCAGCGATGGGGGGCCCTGGACGGCGTCCTGCACTCCATCGGGTTCGCGCCGGCCTCGTGCCTGGGCGGCGGCTTCCTCGACGCCGGATGGGAGGACGTGAAGGTGGCGATGGAGGTTTCGGCCTACTCGCTG
>DATGAX010000641.1:0-2597 GCA_035312965.1 Acidimicrobiales bacterium | reverse complement strand
GTCGGCGGGAGTGGGGCCGATCTCGCAGATGAAGGCGGCCAGGCGGTCGATGGCCACGAGCTTGGAGGCCGACCCGCACACCACCGGGAAGACGGTGGCCGAGGCCACCCCGTGGGCCAGGGTCTCCTCCAGCTCCTTGGCCCCGGGGACGTCACCTTCGAGGTAGCGCTCCATGAGGTCGTCGTCGGCCACCACGATGCCCTCCACCAGGTTGTCGTGGACCTGGTGCTCGAGGCTCTCCATCTCGTCAGGGATCTCGCCCTGTACGGCCTTGCCCGTGTCGTAGGTGATGGCGGTGTCGGTGAGGAGGTCGGCCACGCCCCGGAAGGACGTCTCCTCTCCTATGGGGAGCTCGAGGGGGGCGATTCCCGCCCCGAACACCTGCCGCAATTGCTCCAGCGTGCGCTCGAAGGAGGCCCGCTCCCGGTCGAGCTTGTTGACGAACACCATGCGGGGAAGCTTCCGGGCCGCGGCCATCTTCCAGACCGCCTCGGTCTGGACCTCGACCCCCTCCACGGCGCTGACGACGAACACCACCAGATCGGCGGCGGAGAGGGCGGCGTCTACCTCACCCACGAAGTCGGCGTAGCCGGGGCAGTCGATGAGGTTGATCTTGTGCCCTTCGTACTCGAAGGGGGCCAGGGCCAGCGACACGGAGATCTTGCGCTTGACCTCCTCGGCGTCGAAGTCGGTGGTGGTGGTCCCGTCCTCCACCCGACCCTGGCGGGGGATGGCCCCGGCGCAGAAGAGGAGGGCCTCGGCCAGCGTGGTCTTTCCCGCTCCGCCGTGGCCCACCAGGGCGACGTTGCGGATCCTGGCCGGAGGGAAGGTCTTCACGCCCGCGCACCTCGCTCGTTCTGCATCGGCTCGTCATCCCCACCGGTGGCGGTGGGTCGCGCCAGCGTACCGGGGCCCGGTGGTAGCTTGAAGGGTGACGAACCCGTCCTGATCAGCCCTCAACTCGGAGAAATCGACCGTTGTTCGACGCCCGCTGGCGGAGCAGCCTGGAGCGTGGCACGCAGCCCGTCGGCCAAGCCATCCGTCGCATGGGGGCGACCGCTGACCATCTAACCGTCGCCGGCTTGGTGCTGGCCGTGGCCACCGCCGTGGCCGTCGGGGCGGGGCGCCTCGGGCTAGGTCTGGCCCTGCTCATTGCCGCCTCCCTTCCCGACCTGCTGGACGGTGCGGTGGCCAAGGCCGCGGGCACGGCCTCGCCCCGGGGCGCCTTCTTCGACTCGGTGGCCGACCGGGTCAGCGATTCGCTGGTCCTGGGCGGGCTGGCCTGGTACCTGGCCTCCCGCCACGGTGGCCACGCCGCGGTGCTGGCCCTGGCCGTCCTGGCCGCCTCCACCCTCGTCTCCTATGAGCGGGCCCGGGCCGGGAGCCTGGGCTTCACGGCCAAGGGGGGCCTCATGGAGCGGGGCGAGCGGGTCTTCGCCATCGGGGTGGGCCTGGCCTTCTCCTGGCTCCTCGTCCCCGTGCTCTGGATCATGCTCGTTCTCACCGTCGTGACCGCCGTGCAGCGCTTCGTGATGGTCTGGCGCCAGGCCTCGGTGCCCCGTCCCACCGCGCCGGTGGGGCGTTGGCGGCCCAGCCGGGTGGAGTTGCGCTGGCGCTCGTGGCGGGAGGCGGCCGGACCCTCCGCTCAGCCCGGGGCCCGCTGGCGGGCCCGGCGTCAGGAGTGGCTGGGGGCCCGGGCCGACCGCCGCCGGGCACGCGTCACGCGGCCATAGGGGCGGCGGGCACGGCCCGCGGGCCGCGGCCATGGCCGCCATCGTGATCAGGCGCCTCCGCCCCGGTCCCCTCCTGGCCTACCGCACGGCCGCGGCCGTGGCCCGGACCTGGCCCCGGCCCCTGGCCGCGGGGACGGCCGAGGTGGTGGCCGCCGGCCTGGCCCGCACCATGGGCGGGAGGCGGGAGATGGCCCGCCGCCACCAGCGCCGGGTACGGCCCGAGCTCAGGGGTTGGGCCCTGGAGCGCGCCGTGGACCGGGTCTTCGCGTCCTACGGGCGCTACTGGTACGAGTCCTTCCGGTTGCCCCAGCTCTCGGCCGCCGACCTGGCCGCCAACATGACCTACGAGGGGCTGGGGCGGCTGGACGACGCCCTGGCCGCGGGCCGGGGCGCGGTGGTGGCCCTGCCCCACCTCGGTGGGTGGGACTTCGGGGGCGCCTGGCTGGGGTCGCTCGGCTACCACCTCACAGTCGTGGTCGAGCCCCTGGAGCCGGCCGAGATGTTCGAGTGGTTCGTCGCCTTCCGGCGCTCCCTCGGCATGACCGTCGTGCCCCTTGGTCCCGAGGCGGGGACGGCCGTGCTCCGCTGCCTTCGCGACAACGGCATCGCCGCCCTGGTCTCGGACCGGGACCTGGTCGGCAGCGGCATCGAGGTGGAGTTCTTCGGCGAGAAGACCACCCTCCCCGCGGGCCCGGCCACGCTGGCCCTGCGCACGGGAGCAGCGCTCCTCCCCACCGCCGTGTACATGAGGCCGGGCGGCGGCCACCACGGCGTCATCCGCCCGGCCGTGCCCGTCGAGCGCAGGGGAGGCCTGCGCGAGGACGCGCGGCGCCTGACCCAGGACCTGGCCCACGAGCTGGAGGA
>DATGAX010000640.1:0-5253 GCA_035312965.1 Acidimicrobiales bacterium | reverse complement strand
AAGTTCTGGCGGTCATGGGGCAACCGGTACCTCTGGCTGCGGCTGTCGGGCCCGGGTCGGATCGCCCTGCAGACCAGCTACGACCCCCTCGAGGATCCCGGGACGGACTTCCGCGAGAGCTGCCAGTACACCCAGCGGGTCTGGTAGCGGGCCGGCCCGCTCACCGGGCCCGGCGCAGTACGGCCAGGCGCACCATCCCGAGCCCTTTGAGCCGATGGGGCCGGATGGCGTACACCGTGTAGCGGGGATCCTGGCGCAGGGCGTCGGCCAGGGCGGGCGAGACGAGCACCGAGCCGGCCCGTGCCGCCATGGTGGCGCGCTGCGCCATGTTGACCACAGGCCCGAAGATGTCGCCGCCCTGGTTGACCACGGCGCCGGAGGCGGCGCCCACCCGCACCGACGGCAGCTCCGGCGAGGAGAAGGTCTCCGCCAACGACAGTGCGATGTCGCCGATCTGGTCGACATCGGCGGTGAACATCACCTCGTCGCCGATCATCTTGACCACCCGGCCCCCGCCCCCCACGACGAGATCCGTGGCCAGCACCTCGAACCGCTCGATCAGGTCACCCGTCTCCCGGTCGCTCAGCTGCTCGCTCAGGGACGTGAAGCCGACCAGATCACCGAACCCGACCGCGATGGCGGGGCCCTCGCCCGCGTCGGCCAGCTCGGCCGCCCGGCGGGCCACCGCATCGAGCAGGTGGCGGCGCAGCAGGTAGCCGACCAGCATCTCCACCTCGTCGATCCGGTCCGGGTGCAGCATGTCCAGGCCTTCGCCGCCGGCCACCCGATCGGACCAGAAGCCGACCAGGGCCTCGGCCATGCGCGACGCGGCCAGGCCCAGCGTCCGGGCCATGTGCAGCAGGTCGGCGTCGCCGAGCCCGCCTGTCTCGACCAGGTGGGCCACCTGCTTCAACGCCTGCACGTCGGCGTCGACGAAGGCCGCCTGGTCCTCCGGGACGTCCGGGAGACCCATGGCCCGGCGCAGCCTCCGGGCCAGCTCCAGATCCACGCCCGACTCGGAGGCGATCTCGGCGCCGGTGAGCCGGCGGTCCTGCGGCAGGACCGCGGCGGCGAACGTCTCCAGGGCTTGGAGCAGCCCGGCCAACGACCCGTCGGGATCCGAGGCGGGGTCTAGCTCCGGTCCCGCCACCAGCCCACGAACAGCCGGTACAGCAGGCCGCGCTCGCCGACCTCCTCTGTACTCCCGCCGCCGTAGAACCGCTCGAACGCGGCGGTGTCGTCCGGGCCCGGTCTCCGCTCTTCGGGTTCGGTCATGGTGGTGATTCTAGGTATGGCCGGGGGCCGCCCGGCGGACCCCGACGGTCAGGCCGCGGCGCGCTCCAGGATGTGCACGCCGCACGCCGAGCCGAGCCCGATGACGTGGGCCAGCCCGACTTTGGCGTCGGCGATCTGCCGGTCGCCGGCCTCACCGCGGAGGTGGTGGCAGACCTCCCAGATGTTGGCGATGCCGGTGGCGGCGATGGGGTGGCCCTTGGATTCGAGGCCACCGGACACGTTGACCGGCGTCTTGCCCTCGCGCCACGTGGCGCCCGACTCGAAGAAAGCGGCCGCCTCACCCGGGGCGCAGAGCATCAGGTTGTCGTAGTGGACCAGCTCGGCCGTGGCGAAGCAGTCGTGCAGCTCGACCAGATCGAGGTCCTCCGGTCCGACGCCGGCCTGGGCATAGGCCTGCTCGGCCGCGTTGCGGGTGAGCGTGTTGACGTTGGGGAGCACCTGGCAGGCCTCCTCCCAGGGGTCGGTGGTGAGCACCGACGCCGACACCTTGACCGCTCGGCGCTGCTGGTCGGGGCCCAGCGTCTTGAGCTTGGAGCCGGACACCACGACGGCGGCGGCCGCCCCGTCGCAGTTGGCCGAGCACATGGGCCGGGTGTTCGGGTAGGCGATCATGACGTCGTTCATGATCTCGTCCAGCGTCATCTTCTTGGTGTAGGCGGCCAACGGGTTGAGCGTGGAATGGGCGTGGTTCTTCTCGCTGATCCGGGCGAACAGCTCGAAGCTGGCGCCGCCGTACTTGTGGCCGTACTCCATGCCGATCTGGGCGAACACCCCGGGCATCGTCTCGGTGCCGATGCGCCCGTCCACCGGTACGACGGCGCCGTAACGACCTCTGGGCTCGTACTTGTTGCCGTCCTTCTTGGCCTGACCGCCTCCACCCAGGAGGCCGGCGCCGGCCAGCTTCTCGACACCGACGGCCAGCCCCATGTCACACTCGCCCGCCTTGATGGACATGATGGCGGTGCGCAGGGCGGTGGCGCCGGTGGCGCAGGCGTTGGCCACGTTGTACACGGGGATACCGGTCTGGCCGATCTGCTTCTGCAGCATCTGCCCCTGGGTCTGGCCGACCAGGTTCCCGTAGGCGAGGATTCCGATGTCCTTCATCGTGACCTGGGCGTCGCCGACGGCGGCCAGGGTGGCCTCCGATGCCAGGTCCATGATGTCGGCGTCCGGGCGCTTCCCGAACTTGGTCATGTGGATACCGAGGATCCAGACGTCGTCACTGGCCATAATCAGTTGACCTCCACTCGCTCGAAGCCGAAGCCGATGGCTTCGGTGCCCTCATCGTCGGTGCCGACCACATAGGTGGCCAGGCGGACCTTCAACCCTGTATGCACATGCTGGGGATCGGCTGGGGTGTTGATCAGATTCCCCCGCACGCTCGTACCCGCACAGTCGACCACGCCGGCCACGAACGGCGTCGGGATACCCGGCGCCGCATAGGCCACGATGGTGAAGGTCTGCAGCTCGCCCTCGGTCGGGACCTCGAACGGCTTGAACTGGGTGCCGGTGCACGAGGCGCAGGCGTTGCGCCGGTCGAAGAACCGGGCCCCGCAGGACTCGCACTCGCGCGCCACCAGGTGCGGACGGTCTCCCAGCACCAGGTAGTCGACCAACGGGATCTGCTGACCCACTTTCCCTCCCACTCCCCTATACAGGGTCCTCTTTACGTTCCGGGGGCCAGCCTACCGGCCGGCCGGATCGACGCCCAATTCGTGACAGACTCGCCGGATGATCAGCGGCTCCGGCGAGGCCCACGTCCAGGGCGTGACGGCCAACGACATATTCGAGTTCGTGCTCGACCCGGCCCAGTACACCAAGGCCGACACCAAGATGCGGTGGGTGACGAAGCTGGCCGACATCCCCAACGGGATGATCGCCCGGGAGGACGGCGTGTTCATGGGCCGGTTCCCCGGCTCGGTGGTCACCCGGTACGTCTGGGACGCCCCGCACCACATCGACGTGACGCTCGAGCACGGCGTGCCCGAGAACCTCCACGCCTGGTTCGAGATCCGCGACGAGGATGGCGGCGCCTGGTTCAAGCATGTCGAGGAGATGCATTTCGGCCACGGGCCGGCCGGCCTGGCCTACGACCTCGTGGCGCGCAAGTGGTTCGCCCAGGCCGTGCAGCAGGAGGTGCAGGAGATCAAGCGCCTGCTCGAGGCGGGCGAGCGGGGGCGCGGCCTGGCCGCCCTGTAAGTTCGGGCCATGACCGAGGCGGCCCCCGTCATCGACCTGCTCGACGGCGACTGGTACGCCGGCGGCCCGTATGCCGACTACGCCTGGATGCGGGCCGGAGCACCCCTCTACTGGGACGCCGTCAACGAGCTCTGGGGGGTCTCCCGCCACGCCGACATCGTCGAGGTCGAGAAGCGCAAGGACCTCTTCATCAACTCGGATCAGCACAAGGGCGGATACCGCCCCAACATCCCGGCCGACCCCGCCATCATCGGGCTGGACGATCCGGCCCACCATGTGCGGCGCAACCTGGTGTCACGCCGGTTCACACCCCGGGCCGTCTCCGTCTGGGAGCCCGTCATCCGGGCCAAGGTGACCGCCCTGCTGGATGCCGTGGCCGCCCGGGGCGGATCGGCCGAGGTGGTGGCCGACCTGGCCGCCCCGCTGCCCGCCATGATGATCGGGCTGCTGCTCGGCTTCGAGGAGGAGCGCTGGCCCGATCTGCAGAGGTGGTCCGAGCAGACCATCTCGCTGGGCGGCGGCCCGCGCTACATGGACGAAGCTGGGGTGGCGGCGGCCACCGAGTTCTTCATGACGGCCATGGATCTCTACGCCGAGAAGTCCCGGTGCCCGGCCGACGACGTCATGACGGTGTGGACCAGGTCGGTCGTCGACGGCCGGCGTCTGCCGCCGGAGACCGTGGCGGCCGACTGCCTTCTCCTACTCGACGGCGGGGCGGAGACGACCCGCACGGTGATCGCCCGGACTCTGCTCAACCTGATCGCCTGGCCCCAGGAGTGGCAGAAGCTGCGGGCCGGTGCCGACGTCACGGTGGCGGTCGAGGAGATGATCCGCTTCGTCACCCCCATCCACAACATGTGCCGCGTAGCCACCGCCGACACGGAGGTGGCCGGCGTCACGGTGGCCGCCGGCCAGCAGGTCGTGCTGATGTACGGATCGGCCAACCGCGACCCGGACGTGTTCGACCGGCCCGAGGAGTTCGACGTCACCCGGTCCCCCAACAACCACATCGCCTTCGGCTTCGGGACCCACTTCTGCCTCGGTGCGGCCCTGGCCCGCACCGAGATCCGGATCTTCTTCGAGGAGCTGACCCGGCGGGTCTCGTCGTTCCGGCTGACGCCGGGCACCGGGCCGGTCGAGATGCCCAACGCGTTCGTGTACGGGCTGCGCTCGGCCCAGCTCGACTTCGACTTCGTCTAGAGCGGCCTCGGGTCAGGCCGGGACCAGACCCACCATCCGCTCGCTCTCCTCCCACAGGCGGCGAGCGGCTTCGGCGTCTCCAGCCGCCTTCGACGCACGGGCCGGCCGGCAGCGGGCGAAGAACCTGCCGTCGTGGACCTCCACACCGGGCGCCGACGCCAGGTACACGGAGGTCTCCGCTCCCTTCACCGACCCGATCATGAAGGGCCGGGCGATCTTGATGCCCATGGCGAAGAAGCCGCTCGCCTCCCGACCGAAGCCGGACCGGACGGTCCCCGGGTGCAGGGAGTAGGCCGTCACCCCGGTCCCGTCGAGGCGGCGGGCCAGCTCGGTGGTGAAATAGATGTTGGCCAGCTTGGTGCGCCCGTAGACCGCCATGGCGCTGAAGGTGCCCGTCGTCTGGAGATCGTCGAAGTCGAGGCCGCCGCGGGCGCCTCGGTGCGCGGTCGAGCTGACGTTGACGATGCGGGCCGGGGCGCTCGCCTTCAGCCGGTCCAGAAGCAGCATGGTCAGCAGGAAGGGGCCCAGGTGGTTGACCTGGAACGTCATCTCGTAGCC
>DATGAX010000639.1:0-3779 GCA_035312965.1 Acidimicrobiales bacterium | reverse complement strand
GTCGTGAGCGCTCTGTTGGCCGAGGTGGGCCGGAGTGTGGCCGCCCGGCGCCCGGTGGACGGCCGGGAGGCGAGGTCGCGTCACCGATTCCTGGTCGCCCTGGGTCGCCTCCCCGCGCCGTTCGACCGGGACGCCGACCCGACCCACGTGACGGGTTCGGCGGTGGTCTTGGGGCCCGACGGCATCCTCCTGCACCGCCACAAGCGGCTGGGGCTGTGGCTACAGCCCGGCGGTCACCTCGAGGCCGGTGAGACCCCCTGGGCGGCCGCCCGCCGGGAGGCCGAAGAGGAGACCGGCCTGACGTTCCGGGCCTGGCCGGGGCCCCGCCCCGAACTGGCCCACGTCGACGTGCACGCCGGTGGAGGGGGCCACACCCACCTGGATCTGCGCTACCTGCTGGAAGTGGAGGGGGATCCGGTGCCGCGGCCGCCGGCGGGGGAGAGCCAGGACGTCAGGTGGTTCGCCTGGGCGGAAGCCGTCGAGGTCGCCGATCCCGGCCTGTCCGGCTTCTTGCGCCACCTGGCCGGCGGCCACTGCGGCGCCTGAAGAGAGCGGGGCCTAGAGCGACGGCCCGTCGAAGCGGTCGACCCGGGCGAACTCCTCGACCGGCGCCCGGCGCAGGCGGGTGGCCCGGGGTCGGGCCGGACGGCCCAGCGCGATCGCCGCCGCCACCACCCAGCCGTCGGGGGCGCCCAGCGCCTCGAGCACGGCCGCTTCCTGGCGGACCAGCATGGTGGTGACGACCCCGCCCAGTCCCTCTTCGTGGGCGGCCAGGAGGATGCTCCAGGCGAAGGGGTAGATCGACGCACCGCCCACCAGGGTGTAGCGGTCGAGGTCCCGGTCGACCGAGGCCAGACCCCGCAGATCGGCGAGCAGGACGAGCAGGACCGGCACCCGGTCGAGCTGCTCGGCGAAGCCGGCCCGATCCGGGGGTGGGACCATGTCGGCGGCCCGGGCCGCCGCCTCCGCTTCCGCGGCGCGGTCGGTGATGGGAGCCCACGGCACCAGCCCGGCCGCGCCCATGGCCCGGTACTGGTACCAACCGTCGAGGTAGAGCTCTCGGAGGCGGCGCCGGACGGTGGTGTCCTGGACCACCACGATCCGCCAGGCCTGGCGGTTCCCCCCGCTCGGCGCGAAGCGGGCCGTGTCGAGGATGCGGCGCAGCACGTCGTCGGGCACCGGCTCGTCGGTGAACTCCCGCACCGCGCCGGTCGTGGTCAGGGCCTGATGGAGATCCACTCCGGACAACCTACGACTCGACCGGCAGGAGCAGCACCTCCTGGGTAACGGTGGCCAGATGGGTCCCGTCGGCCGCGAACACCTGGCCGCGGGCCAGTCCCCGGGGGATTCCCACTCCATCGCAGCGGAAGTCGTGCAGCTGCCAGTCCGGACCGACCGGCGTCTGGTGGAACCAGATGGCGTGGTCCAGGCTTATCCCGTCCCAGTGGTGGCCCGTCACCCCGTCGGCGGCTTGCTGTTGGGACCGGACGCAGTCGGCGGCCAGGTCGTCCGAGAGGTAGGCCAGGGCCGCCGCGCCGGCCACGCCATCGCCGGCCGGCGCCTCCGGGATGCGCAGCCAGGCAAGAGCGCGGCCCTCCTGCTCGGACACGTACCGCCGGTCGAGCATCGTGCTCCAGCTCGAGTCGCCGATCGTCTCCGGGGCCGGGGCGTCCGGGAACGGGTGGGTCTGCAGGTAGCGGTCGGCGGTCCCGGACTGGAACGACGCCGACATGTGCAGGATGGCGCCTCGGGATTGGCGGGCGACCACGGCGCGGGTCACGAAGTTGCGCCCGTTGCGCAGGCGGTCGACGTCGAAGCGAATGGGCTCGTCGGCGTCGCCCTTCCGTATGAAGTAGGCGTGCAGGGAGTGGACGCGGTACGCCGGCTCGACGGTGCGCGCCGCGGCCACGAGCGACTGGGCCACGATCTGGCCGCCGAACAACCCGCCCCACGGATAGCGCGGGCCCCGACCGATGAGGGAGTCCGGGCCGCGCTCGTCGAGCGAGATCATCTCCGCGAAGGGCATCACCACGGTCTCAACCTCCCGACACCAGAAGCTCGGCGCCCGCCGGGGGAGCGGGGTCCTCGCGCCGGTCGAGCCAGCCGTGCGGCAGGGCGACGGGGCGGGGGCCGTCGGTGTGGCCCCGGGGCTGGCGGTTCGTCCCGGCCGCCCGGCGGGCCCGGGGGTCCAGACCGGCGAGAAGCCCTTCGAGGTCCTCCGGTGTCTCGAGCCGGCCGAGACCCTGCCGCACCGGCGCGCCGACGGGGAACCCGGTCAGATACCACCCGGTGTGCTTGCGGAAGTCCCTCATCCCGGCGACCGGCCCCAGGTACTCCACGAGGAGCGAGGCGTGCCGGATCATCACCGCCGCGACGAAGCCGAGATCGGGGTCGGCTCCCGCGGGGGCGCCGCGATAGGCGGCCGCCAGCTCGGCGAACAGCCAGGGCCGCCCCAGACACCCGCGGCCCACGACGACGCCGTCGCAGCCCGTCTCGCGGTGCATCCGCAGCGCGTCGGCGGCTTCCCAGATGTCGCCGTTGCCGAGCACGGGCACGCTGCGGACCGCCTCCTTGAGGCGGGCGATGGCGCTCCAGTCGGCCGGCCCGGCGTAGCGCTGCTCGGCGGTGCGGGCGTGCACGGCGATGGCGGCCACGCCCTCGCCCTCGGCGATGAGGGCTGCCTCGGTCGCCGTCTCGACCGCCGGGTCCAGCCCGGTGCGCATCTTGACGGTGACCGGCACCGGCCCGGCGGCGCCGACCGCGGCGGCCACGACGCGCCGGAACAGCACCGGGTGGGCCGGCAGCGCTGCCCCGCCGCCCTTGCGGGTCACCTTGGGGGCCGGGCAGCCGAAGTTGAGGTCGATGTGGTCGGCACCCAGCTCGTCGACCAGGATGCGCACCGCGGCGTGCATCACAGCCGGGTCGACGCCGTACAGCTGGACGCTGTGCACCGGCTCGCCGTCGGCCCGGGCGGCCATCCGCCACGTCTTCTCGTTGCGTTCGTACAGGGCCCGGGCGGTGATCATCTCGCTGACGTAGAGGCCGGGGCCGAAGTGGCGGCACAGCCGCCGGTAGGCCGGGTTCGTGACGCCGGCCATGGGTGCCAGCACCACGGGGGGATCGACGGCGATGGGCCCGACCTTCAGCTCCACAGGTCGGTGATCTCCACGTCGAGACGGGCCAGCAGGCGGCGCAGCACGGGAAGGGATATCCCGGTGATGGTGCCATAGTTGCCCTCGATCGACTCGATCCAGGGCGCCGAGCGGCCTTCCAAGGTAAAAGGGCCGGCCACCTCGAGGCTCTCGGCCGTGCGGGCGTAAGCCTCGATCTCGCGGTCGTCGGGATGGCCGAAGTGCACGACCGCGGTATCGGTCTCCGACACCGTGCGGTCCGTCCCGGTGTCCACGACGACGTGCCCCGTGTGCAGAAGGCCGGTGCGGCCCCGCATACGCCGCCACCGGGCCGCCACTTCCACCGGGGAGGCGGCCTTGCCCCACGCTTCGCCCTCGAAGTCGAGGAGCGAGTCGCACGCCACGACCAGCGCCGTCGCCGGCCGGGCCCGGGCCGCCACCGCCTCCGCCTTGCGCCGCGCCAGGTCGCCCACCGCGTCACGGGGCGGCAGGTGGTCGGTCCCGTCCTCCTCGACGTGGCTCACCACGATCTCGGGGCGTAGGCCGGCGCTCTCGAGCAGGAACCGCCGGGCCGGCGACGCCGACGCCAGGATCAGCCGGTGCACACCGGGTGTCGCAACGGCCGGCTCAGTCCTTGGTGGCGACGTG
>DATGAX010000638.1:0-3126 GCA_035312965.1 Acidimicrobiales bacterium | reverse complement strand
GTGGTCGCCCGGCTCCGGAAACGGGTTGGAGGAGATGACCTCGCTCAGCTCGCCCGCGCTCAGCACCACCACGGCGCAGGCCACCCCCGTCCGGGCCTCGATCTCCGATTCGATGGCCGACTGCAGCTCAGCGGCGGGAATCCCCTCCGGCCGGGCGGAGAAGACGACGTTGCCGCTCTGGATGTAGGTGGCCACCTCTTCGTGTCCGAGCGAGGAGAAGAGCTGCCGGAGATCCGCCATCGCGACCTTGTTGTTGCCGCCGACGTTGATGCCCCGCAGGAGGGCCACATGGGTCCGCACGGCGGCGAGTATCGCGCCGCGTCGGGGAGACTGGGCAGATGCTGCAACCGACCCTGATCCCGACCGAGCCGTCCGCCGGCCCGTCCCTCTGCATCGTCGTGCACGGGCGCGACATCGACCTCACCGACGGGCCGGCCGACGGATCGTCGCCGGCGGAGGAGGCGCTATTCGTCGGCACCCTCGACGGACGCCACTGCTGGGCGGTGGAAGGCGGCGAGGGCGGGACCGGCCCCGGTGCACCGGCGCCGGTCAACCTGATGCAGCTGCACTCCCAGGTCGACGAGGCGACCTGGCTGGCCGCCGGCCGGGCCGTGCAGCTGATCGAGTGGGACAGGAACCATCGCTTCTGTGGGCGCTGCGGCATCCCTACCCGGGCGGAGCACCGGGAGCGGGCCCGCCGCTGCCCCAGTTGCGACCTCACCGCCTTCCCCCGCCTGGCCCCGGCCATCATCACGCTCGTCGAGCGCGACGACGGGCGGGTGCTGCTGGCCCGCAATGCCAATTGGCCGACTGCGATGTACTCGTGCCTGGCCGGCTTCGTGGAGCCGGGCGAGTCCGTCGAGGCCGCGGTCGGGCGCGAGGTTCTCGAAGAGGTGGGGGTGGAGGTCGGCGCGCTCCGCTACTTCGGCAGCCAGCCGTGGCCCTTCCCGCATTCTCTGATGCTCGGATTCCATGCCCGCTACGTGGGCGGCGACATCCGGGTCGACGGCGAGGAGATCGCCGAGGCGCGCTGGTTCGGCCGGGACGACCTGCCTCAGATCCCGGGCCGGATCAGCATCGCCCGGCGGCTCATCGACGACTGGATCGCCGCCGGCTGAGCGTTCGTCCGAATTGGCCTGACCCCTCTGCCGCCGCCCTGGTCTACAGAGCCGGCCGCCGCCCCGACCATGGGGCCGCTTCCTCGAGCTGGGCCGCGGTGCGGATGAGTACGTCCTCCCGCCCGTAGGCGGCCACGAGCTGTACGCCGACGGGGAGGCCGCCCTCGCTCATATGGAGGGGGAGTGAGATGGCGGGCTGGCCCGTGACGTTGAAATGGGTGGTGAACGGCACCAGCCGCCCGGTCCGCTCCTGCGTGCTCAAGGGATCGTCGGCGGGCGGGGTCAGCTCGCCCACCAAGGGGGGCAGCTCGCCCAGGGTCGGGGTCACGAGCAGGTCGTGGTCGTCCCAGAACGCGCCCAACCGGCGGGTGAACGCCACCCCTGCGGCGGTGGACTGGAGCAGGTCCAGGGCCGAGAAGTGCTCGGCCAGCGAGGCGAACGCCCACGTGAGCGGCTCGACGTCGTCGGCGCTGATGTCCCGGCCGAGATGTTGGCCCAGGGCGACCAGCCGCAGCTTGGTGTTGACGACCCACCGGACGCCGAACTGCCGGCTGGCCTCGGCGTCGATGCCGGGATGGTCGTCCGTGACGATGTGGCCGAGGCCCTCGAGCAGCCGGGCGCAGGCCGCCACGGCGGCGGCGCACTCGGGGTCGAGCGGCCCGGCCGGGCTCGAGGCCAACAGGCCGACTCTTAGCTGTGGCGACGGAGCCCCGACTTCGGACGCGTAGGGCCGGGAGGGGGGAGGGGCCACCACCATGTCGCCCGGGCCGGGGCCGGCCAGCACGTCGAGCAGCGCGGCCGTGTCCCGGACCGACCGGGCCACGACGTGCTGGACGGATAGGCCGCTCTCGTCGCCGTACGGTCCCAGGGTGGTGCGCCCCCTGGACGGTTTGAGGCCGACCAGGCCGCACATGCTGGCGGGGATGCGGATCGACCCGCCTCCGTCGCTGGCGTGGGCCACCGCCACCATCCCCGCCGCCACCGCGGCGGCGCTGCCGCCGCTCGACCCGCCGGGGGAGCGGGACGTGTCCCACGGGTTGCGGCACGGTCCGTAGGCGGCCGGCTCTGTGACGGGTACGAGGCCGAACTCCGGGGTGTTGGTCCGGCCGAGGAACGAGAATCCGGCGCCCCGCAGCCGGGCCACCAGCCAGCTGTCGGCCGGCGCCGTCCAGCCGGCGTGGCGGAGGGCCCGGTTGCCGTTGTGGGCCGGATCGCCGGCCGAGTCGGCGAAGAGATCCTTGATCAGGAGGGGCACCCCGTGGAACGGCCCGGAGGGCAGGCCGGCGGCGATGTCGTCCAGAGCGCGGTCGAAGCGGCGGTGGATCACCGCGTTGACCTCACCGTCGATCTTCTCGATGCGGTCGATCGACGCCAGGGCCAGCTCTTTGGGGCTGATCTGGCCGGATCTGACCAGCTCGGCCTGGGCGGTGGCGTCGAGCCACAGGGCGTCGTCCACGGCGACTCCTCTCGTCAGACGGTGTAGATGGCCTCGAGTATGTCCAATTTGGCCGCCCGTCGCGCCGGCCACGCCGAGGCGATCACCCCGAAGATCGATGCGAGGATGAGCACGACGACGATGGTGGACACCGGCACGGCCAGGGTCGTGACGAAGCTCGAGCTCAGGGCCGATACCACGGCGGCGCCCAGGCCCACGCCTATCACCAGTCCCAGGATCGCGCCGATGATCGAGACGAGCACCGACTCGGCCCGGATCATCCCCCGGAGCTGGCGCCGCTGCGTCCCGACGGCCCGCAGCAGGCCGATCTCACGGGTCCGTTCCATCACCGACAGAGCCAGGGTGTTGATCACTCCGATCAGGGCGATGATGATGCTGAGCCCGAGCAGGGCGTAGACGATGCTCAAGATGGAGCTCAGCTGCTTCTTCTGATCCGTCTTGAACTGGCTGGCCGTCTGGACCTTTACGTTGCCGTACGACTCGAGGGCCGACGTCAACGCCGCGGTCATGGCGGGGGACCGGTTGACCGTCCGGAGGGCGATGCCCTGGTCC
>DATGAX010000637.1:0-3273 GCA_035312965.1 Acidimicrobiales bacterium | reverse complement strand
GGTGTCACGATGACCAAGAAGGCACTGATCACCGGCATCACCGGCCAGGACGGGTCCTATCTCGCCGAGCTGCTGCTCGGCAAGGGCTACGAGGTCATCGGGCTTCACCGCCGCAGCAGCACCGTCACCTTCGACCGCATCTCGCACCTGACCGACCAGCTGACTCTGGTCGCCGCCGACCTGCTCGACGAGGCCTCCATGATCCGGGTGCTGCGCGACCACCGGCCCGACGAGGTGTACAACCTGGCCGCCCAGTCCTTCGTGCAGACCAGCTTCGGCCAGCCCACCCTCACCGGCGAGGTGACCGCCCTCGGGGTGACCCGCCTGCTCGACGCCATCCTCCTGGTCGATCCCTCCATCCGCGTCTACCAGGCCTCCTCCAGCGAGATGTTCGGCAAGGTGCTGGAGGTGCCCCAGACGGAGCGGACGCCGTTCTACCCCCGCAGCCCCTACGGCGTGGCCAAGGTGTACGGCCACTGGATCACCGTCAACTACCGCGAGTCCTACGACATGCACGCCAGCTCCGGCATCCTGTTCAACCACGAGAGCCCCCGCCGGGGCCTCGAGTTCGTGACCCGCAAGGTGACCTTCAGCGCCGCCGCCATCAAGCTCGGCCTGCAGAAGAAGGTGTCGCTCGGCAACCTCGACGCCCAGCGGGACTGGGGCTACGCCGCCGACTACGTCCAGGCCATGTGGCTGATGCTGCAGCAGGACGAGCCGGGCGACTACGTGGTCGCCACCGGCGAGACCCACCCGGTGCGGGAGCTGTGCCAGATCGCCTTCGACCAGGTCGGCCTCCACTGGGAGGACCACGTCGAGATCGACCAGCAGTTCATGCGCCCGGCCGAGGTGGACCTGCTCATCGGCGACCCGACCAAGGCGGAGGAGCATCTCGGGTGGAAGCCGCAGGTCGGCTTCGACGAGCTGATCCGCATGATGGTCGACGCCGACCTGGAGGCCCTGCGCAAGGGCTGACCGCGGCGGCCGGCGGCTACCGGGTGAAGACCCCGATGGCCGTGCCCGACCAACCCGAAACGGTCGACGAGGGGTCGCCCAGGAAGGTGGCGTCGCCGAAGGTGTAGACCTGGCCGGCCCCGGTGACGAGCAGGTAGCCCTTGCCGTCCGGGGTGGGGCTGACCGACGCCACGTCGCGCACACCCTGGCCGCCGAGGGAGCCGACGAAGCCGGCGTCGCCGAAGGCGAAGACCCCGCCGTCGGAGGCCACCAGCCAGTAGCCCTTCCCGTCCGACGTGGGGACCATGCCGACGATGGGGGCGGCCAGGCGCACCCCGGCGGTCGACCCGTAGAACCTGGCGTCACCGAAGGAGAACACTCCCCCGTCGGACGCCACCATCCAGTAGCCCTGGCCGCTGTGGGTACGGGCCAGGGCCACGACCGGCTTGGCCAGGTGCACGCCGCCCGTCGAGCCGAAGAACCGGGCGTCACCGAAGGAGAACACTCCCCCGTCGGACGCCTCCATCCAGTAACCCCTGGAGTCGGGCGTGGACGCCATGCCGATGACCGGCGCCACCAGGTGGGCGCCGCCCGTCGAGCCGTAGAACCGGGCGTCGCCGAAGGAGAAGATGCCGCCGTCCCCGCCCACCAGCCAGTAGCCCGAGCCGTCCCCGGTCGGAGCCATGCCGATCACCGGGGCGCTGAGGGTGTGGCCGGCCATGGAGCCGTACGAGGGGGCCGAGCCGAACGGGTACACCGAGCCGTCCGCCGCCACCACCCAGTAGCCCGTGTCGCTGCCCGGGGGCGGCGTGGCGGATGTGACGGAGAACCAGTCCGACCGCAGCCCCACGGCGCCGGCGAACTCGTCACCGGTCACGGTCACCCGCCCCCGCGTGCCGCTCAGGACCATGCTGAGCACCCGGCCGCCCATGTCGCCGTAGCCGTTGCGGCTGGTGACGGTGACCGACTGCAGGGTGCCGACCGCCGGGAACGCCTCCTCCACCGTCGAGGCCGGGAGCGTGGTGGTCCAGTCGTGGTTGGGGTTGCTGGACGTGGCGTCGCCGGCGTCGGCCACCGCCGGGAACCGCCCGCCCGCCGTCCAGCCCCCGGTGGAGGACGAGAACTCGGTGAAGGCCACCTGGCCGGCCGCCCCGCACGGCGAGCCCGACGCGCACACCAGCACCTCGCGACCGGTGGCGGTCACGGCCGAGTTGCTGTTGGAGCTGTAGCTGTTGGGGTACTGGGCCGGATCCCCGCCGTACATCTGGCAGGCGGCGTAGTCGCAGATGGTCTGCGTGCCGTTGGCGGTGTAGGCCAGGGCGTAGGAGCGGGCCGCCACGGCCTGCGCCTCGAGGGTGGCCTGGGGCCAGCTGGCCGGCGACTCCTGGGGCACCACCCCTTCGACGTACTGGACGAGCGTCACCGTGTTGACCACGTTGGGGATGCCGGCGGGCAGGGCCACGGTCCCGGCGAACATCCGGGTGGAGCCGGTGCTCCACGGGCCGGTGACGACGACGTCGGCCCCGCCGCTGGCCGTGACGGAGTGGCCCCGGGTGAGCGTCAACGACGGCTTGGTGGTGTCGTGGCCGTCGAGCAGGAGCGTATGACCGGAGGGGGCGGCCACCGGGACAGAGGACGAGCCGTACAGCTCCGAGAGCGACACGGGGATGGCGGCCACGGACGTCGTGGCCAGGGCGGTGCCGCCGTAGTAGTGGGCCAGGATCTGCTGGTAGCTCCAGCCCGACTGGGCGTAGCCCAGGGCGCCGTACTGCCCCATCCCCCGCCCGTGGCCCCAGCCGTGGCCCGTGATGGTGAGGGAGGCGGGGGTGGCCGATGCGGGCCGGGCGCCCATGGCGGCCAGGCCGCCGGCGGCCACTGCGGCCGCCAGGACCGCCCCGATGCTTCCTTTGATTCGCAAGCGCGGCTCTCCCGTGTGTCTCCCCGCCCGGGATCGACTACACCGATGTTGTCGGACTTCCGCCCGTGTGACTTGAGTCAGGAGACCCCGGCCACGACCGGGGCCGGCACGCTTCCGCCGGTCGAGCCGTAGAAGCGGGCGTCCCCGAAGTTGAACACGCCGCCGTCGGAGGCGAACAGCCAGTACCCGTTCCCGGCCGGGGTGGCGGCCATGGCGACGACCGGGCGGGCCAGCCGGACCCCGCCGGTGGACCCCCGGAAGCGGGCGTCGCCGAAGGCGAAGATGCCGCCGTCGGAGGCCACCATCCAGTACCCCTTGCCGTCGGCGGTGGGGGCGATGCCGACGACGGGCCGGGCCAGGGCTATGCCCCCGGTGGAGCCGTAGAACCGGGCGTCGCCGAA
>DATGAX010000636.1:0-3847 GCA_035312965.1 Acidimicrobiales bacterium | reverse complement strand
CTCGTCGAAGGTGACCACGATGAGCCCGTCGGCTTTGTAGGCGGCAGAGGCCTCGATCTCCGACACGACCTTCTGGGTGAAGGCGTTGGCCGCCGTCAGGCCGCCGACCCCGCCGTTGGCGCAGGTCGAGTCGTGGCCGTCGTCGCAGAGGTTGGGGCTGATCCAGTTGTAGTTGGCGGGGCCGGCCAGGCTGGTCGCGAAGCCGCTGAAGGGGAGCACGTGCTTCTGGCACGGCGACTGGGTAGCTCCGGCGGGCACGTCGACCAGGCTGTGGAAGTAGACGAAGGGGTTGTGACGGGCGGCGTACATGTCGGTGGCCGTGGCCGACTGCGTGTGATCGGTCGTCCCAGGCGGGACGCTGCTGCCGGCCTGGCCCGGCGTCGACCCGGCCGGCTGCCCGCACGTGGGGGTCTCGCGCGTGGTGTCGTTGCCCATGTCCTCCATCCATCCGTTCCAGGACAGGCCGGCCGCCGTGAGCTGGTCCGGGAGGGTCAGGACCGAGGACGGGTACACGCAACCGGCCCCGACCGGATAGCCCTGGGCGCTCACCGTGCCTTCGAAGTCGACGTACTGCTGGCAGTCGCTGTCGGAGACCGGATTGCCGACCTGGCCGGAGATCTGGGCCAGATAGTTGTCGGCGCTCACATGCCCGGTGGCGTAGTAGTCGGGCAGGAACACCCCCTGGGTCGTCAACTGGTTGAGATAGCTGCCGGGCGCTCCGAACGACGCCGACTCACTCTCGTTCTCCAGCTGGATCTGCCAGATGTGGTGGATGGCGGGCAGAGCCGGGGACGTGGCGGCCGAGGCCGGGACGGCGGGTAGCACCAGCGGGGCGGCCAGGAGGGCGGCAGCGGTCAGGCGTAGGCGCACGGTCGGCTCTCCCTTGTCAACGTGAACGAAACATGAATCGACGGCGAATCATCGGGGCGAACTAGCAGGAAAGGGCAATTCGCCCGCTGAAGACCTTCGGCATGATCACCCGCCGTTCCTTCCTGAGACTGGCCGGCGCCTCCGCCGGTCTGGCCGCCGCCGGGGCGGCCGTGCCGGGTGCCGGCGTGGCCCAGGCCGCCAGTCTCCGCCGGGCGGCCCGCGCCGCGTCCCCAACGGCGGCGGATCTGGGCATCGAGCACGTGGTGATCCTGATGCTGGAGAACCGCTCCTTCGACCACCTCTTGGGATGGCTCCCGAGGGCCGACGGCACCCATGCCGGGACGTACACGGCGCCGAACGGCAACGCCTATCCGAACTACCCCCTTGCTCCCGACTTCCAGGGGTGCGGGTACAGCGACGCCGACCACTCATGGGAGGGCTGGTTGGTCGAGTACGACTACGGCCGCTGCGACGGTTTCCTCATGCGTCCGGGCCAGTTCGCCAACTCTCCCCACGCCGCCGTCAACACGTTCCCGATCGGCTACTACACCGACAAGGACCTGCCCGTGCTGGCCGCGCTGGCCCAGAACTACACCACGTTGGACCGCTACTTCTGCTCCATCGCGGCCGAGACCTATCCGAACCGCTTCTACCAGCACTCGGCCCAGACCGACCGCGACCACAACAGCGGGGGCCCGACGACGTCCGTCATCCCGGCCATCTGGGACCAACTGTCGCCCGCCCCGGGCGCGGCCGCGCCCGGCAGTCAGCCGACGGGGGCCTACTACTTCCAGGACGCTCCGTTCGTGGCCTTGTGGGGCCAGAAGTACGCCCAGTTCGTGCGGCCCTACTCGTCGGCCACGCCGGTGCCGTCGACCGGCGTCATCGACGGGAGCACCCTTCCCCCCATCACCATTCCCCCGCAGGGCGAGAGCTTCCTGGATGCCATCCGCAACGGCACCCTGCCCAACGTGTCCTACGTGGATCCGTCCTTCGTCGACGAGGGGGCGGGCACCTCCGACGACGACCACCCGCTGGCCGACGTTCGCCTGGGCGACAAGGTCATCGCCGACGTGTACCACGCCCTGGGCGACGCCGGCCTGCTGTCGAGCACCATCCTCGTCGTCACCTTCGACGAGTGGGGTGGCTTCTACGACCACGTCCCGCCGCCGAAGGTGGTGGACGACACCGACCCGGCCAAGGTCTCCCACACCGGCAACACCCCCACGCAGGGGCAGAATTACCCCGATTACGGGCAGCTCGGCTTCCGGGTCCCGTGCGTGGTCGTCTCGCCTTTCGGCGGCCCGGCCATCGTCGGCTCGCCTACCGACGAAGGCCCCTACGAGCACACGTCGTCGCTGGCCATGATCCAGTCCCTATGGGGGCTGAAGCCGATGACGGCCCGGGACGCCAACGCCAACAACCTGCTCAACGCCCTGGACCTGTCCACGAGGAGCAAGGACGATCCCCGGGCGAAGATCCCCACCTCGGCCGACGTCGGCGGGCCTGCGGTCGGCGCGGCGGCGGCCTGCGGGACGCCGCTGTCCGCGGCGTCGGTATCGCCCGACCCGGTGGCGCCGGGCGGGGCGGTTCCCGAATTCCCGCTGACCACCGTGCTGCCCGTCACCCTCGGGCTGGGCGTGGCCGGGGCCGGCATAGCCGCCCGACAGCACCGCATCCGGGCCGCGGCCGCCACCGCCGCTCCGGAAGAAGAGGCCTGACGCCCCCTTAATCGGACCCGTCGAGGCCGGGCGTCCGCCATCATGGATGGGTGCTCGAAGCAAGGGACCTGACCGTCGAGGTGGGTGGTCGCACGACGCTGTGGGAGGCGTCGTTCGCGGTGCGCGCCGGTGACAAGGTCGGGCTGGTCGGGCGCAACGGGGCGGGCAAGACCAGCCTGCTGAAGGTGCTGGCGGGCGAATCGGAGCCCGCGGGGGGCCGGGCCGCGGTGCAGGGCCGCCTCGGGTTCCTGACCCAGGATCCCCGGGCCCTGCGACACCTGACGGACATCACCGGGCTGGCCCACGTGCTGTCCGGCCGCGGCCTGGACGAGGCGGCCGAACGGGTCGAAGCCCTGCGCCGGACGATGGAGGCGGACCCGAGCGAGCGGGCGGTGGCCCGCTTCTCCCGGGCCGAGGACCACTTCGCCGCCCTCGGTGGGTACGCGGCCGAGGCGGAGGTCCGCCAGCTCGTGGCCGGCCTCGGGCTCACCGCCGACCGCATCGACCTCCCGATCGGAGTGCTCTCGGGTGGGGAGCGCCGCCGGGTGGAATTGGCCCGCATCCTCTTCGCCGGCACCGACATCCTGATGCTGGACGAACCCACCAACCACCTCGACATCGACGCCAAGAGCTGGCTGATGGGCTTCCTGCGTGACTACCGCGGCGCCCTGCTGGTGGTCAGTCACGACCTCGACCTGCTCGACGACTCCATCACGCGGGTCCTGCACCTCGACGAGGGCGAGCTCGTCGAGTACAAGGGCACCTACACCCAGTACCGGGAGGCCCGGGTGGCGGACGAGGATCGCCGGCGCCGACTGGTCACCCGCCAGCAGTCGGAGATCAAGCGGTTGTCGGATCTGGCCGACTCGATGCGCCACCAGACGGCGAAGCGGGCCCGGATCGCCAAGTCACTGGACAAGCGGGTGGAGCGGATGCAGTCCACCGCCGCAACCGGCCCGGGCCGGGACCGGCGCTACCGGGTCCGGTTCCCGGAGCCACCCCGGGCCAGGCGGGTGGTGCTGGAAGCCGACGGACTGGGGCAGGCCTACGGAGGCCCGATGATCTTCGAGGACGTGACGTTCGCCGTGGAGCGCGGTGAACGGGTGCTCGTCATGGGTCTCAACGGCGCGGGCAAGACGTCGTTGCTGCGCATCCTCGCCGGGCGGGCCGAGCCCAAGGCCGGCAGCCACCGGACCGGCCTCGGAGTGATCCCGGGCTACTACGCCCAGGAGCACGAAGGCATACGGCGCGGCGCG
>DATGAX010000635.1:0-3394 GCA_035312965.1 Acidimicrobiales bacterium | reverse complement strand
GTCCGACATCGTGGCCGGCATGCTGCGGGAGAGCGACAACACCGCCGCCGAGCTCCTCACCCGGGAAGTCGGGGTGGCGAAGGCCCACGACGGCTCCACGGCGGCGGGTATCCGGGCGGTGGTCGATGCCGTGGCCGCGGCCGGGCTGCCGACAGGCGGGCTCCGGCTCGGCGACGGCTCCGGGCTCCTGACCACCAACCAGGCCACCTGCACGGTCCTGGCCGGCGCCCTGCGCCTGCCCGACCGTGACGCCGGTGGGGCGCCCCGACTCGAGCCCCTCCTGGCGGTGGCGGGCCGGTCGGGGACACTGGCGCCGCGCCTGGTCGACACCCCCCTCGACGGGAAGCTGCGGGCCAAGACCGGTTCGCTCGACGGCGTCAGTGCCCTGGCCGGCTTCCTCGACGGCCGCCGGGAGCTGTCGTTCGCCTTCCTCGCCAACGGCAACCTGAGCGACCCCGCCGGCCGGCTGCTCCAGGACCGGCTCGTCGCCCTGCTGGCCGCCTACCCCGGTCCCCAACCGCACCTTTGACCGGGGAATACAGTGTGCCCGTGGTGAACGAAGCGAAACCGAAGGCGAAGAACCCGACCGGCGACGCCCGGGAACTCGTCGACCTGGTCATCGCCTACGCCAAACAGGAGACGCTCGAACCGCTCAAAGGGCTCGGCAAGAACGCCGCCTTCGGGCTGGGTGGCGCCGTGTTCCTCGGCATCGGGGGGGTCTTCTGCTCCATCGGGGCGCTCCGGGCCATGCAGAGCGAGACCGACTTCTTCGAGCGGCACAACCTGACCTATCTGCCGTACATCTTCACGGTCCTCATCCTCGTGGCGCTCTCCGGGATCGGCTGGGTCGGCCTCGGGCCGGGGAAGAAGGACAGGTGAAGGGCAACGGATCGGGCCGGATCACCCGGGCCGATATCGAGGCCAAGCTGCGGACGATCCGCGACGACATCGAGCCGGTCGGGGAGCAGGCCAAGGGTGGGCTCATGGCCGTCGCCCCGGTGGTCGCGGCCGTCCTCGTCATCGGCGCCTACCTCCTCGGGAAGCGCTCGGGCAAGAAGCGCCGGGCCGTGATCGAGATCCGCCGGCTGTGACCGCGCTGCTCCGCCGGCTGGCCTCGCTGGGGTTCCGCAAAGGTTTCGGCGGCGGGGGACGGGCGTGGCTGGCGCTCGGGATCCTCAGCTGGTTCGTGGCCCGGAGCCGGGAGAAGGGCAAGGAGCCCCCGCCGCTGTATCGCGAGGTGCTGGCGCCGGGGGAGTCGATCGCCGTGCGCATCTTCGAGCCACCGCGCTGACTCCCCGGTAGCCTTGGGGGAGTGAAGGTGCTCCTCCGCAACCCCCGTCGTGAGCTGGAGATGTCCGGGCCGGTGCGCGTCTCGAAGTTGCTCGAGACGCTCGGCATCAATCCCGAGACCGTCCTCGTGATCCGCAACGACACGCTCGTCACCCACGACGAGCGCCTGGAGGAGCCCGACAGGATCGAGATCCGCCCCGTCATCTCGGGCGGCTGAGCCCGTGGACCCGACCCCATGAAGTGCCGACGCTGCAAAGCCCCCGCGCTCATCGACGTGCGGCGCCACAACGCCGCCTTCTGCGCCGACTGCTTCGTCCGCCACTGCCGGGAGCAGGTCCGCCGGGCGATCGACGCCTTCGACATGATCCAACCCGGCGATCGGGTGCTGATGGCCGTGTCGGGCGGGAAGGACTCGCTCGGCGCCTGGGAACTCCTCGTCGCCCTCGGCTACGAGACGGACGGGCTGTACCTCGGCCTCGGCATCGGTGGCTACTCCGACGCCTCCGCCCGTTACGCCCGCGACTTCGCCGCCACCCGGGGGCTGAAACTCGTCGAGATCGACATCCCGGCCGAGCACGGCTTCGACATCGAGACCGCCGCCGCCACCGTCCGCCGGCCTCCCTGTGGGGCCTGCGGGCTGTCCAAGCGTCACCTCTTCAACCAGGCGGCGCTCGACGGCGGATACGAGGTCGTCGCCACCGGCCACAATCTCGACGACGAGGCGGCCGTGCTCTTCGGCAACGTCCTCCGGTGGGACGCCGAGTACCTCGGCCGGCAGTACCCGGTGCTCCCCGCCGGCCCCGGCTTCGTTCGCAAGGTCAAGCCGCTGGTGCGCCTGTCGGAGCGGGAGATGGCCGCCTACTGCGTGATCCGGGGGATCGACTACATCGTGGAGGAGTGCCCGATGGCCGAAGGCAACCGCCACCTGGCCTACAAGGAGGCGCTCAACACGCTGGAGCAGAAGTCCCCCGGCGCCAAGGCCAACTTCCTGTTCTCGTTCCTGGAAAGGGGTCACGAACGCTTCGCCGGCGACGCGGCAGCGGAGCGGGTCGAGCTCACGCCCTGCACGGTGTGCGGGTCGCCGACCACCGGCGAGGTGTGCGCCTTCTGCCGGATGAGCGAGCGGGCGGCCCGCCGGCGGGGCGAGGCTTGAACCCCCACCGTCCGTTCCGGCCCGGCGAGCGGGTGCTGCTCGTCGATGCCAAGGCCCGCCGCTACCTCATCACCCTGACCGAGGGGGCGTCTTTCGCCACCCACGCCGGGGTCCTCCCCCACGCCGACCTCATCGGGCGCGACGAGGGGATCCTCGTGCGGACGTCGCACGGCGCCCGGCTCCGGGCCGTCCGGCCGACGCTGTCCGACTTCATCCTGAAGATGCCGCGCGGCGCCCAGGTCGTCTACCCCAAGGACATCGGGCCGATCCTCGTGCTGGCCGACGTCTTCCCCGGGGCCCGGCTCCTCGAGGCGGGGGTGGGTTCGGGAGCCCTGTCGATGGCCCTGCTGCGAGCGGTCGGGTCGGGCGGGTCCATCGTCGGCTACGAGCTCCGGGAGGACTTCGCCGCCAAGGCGGTCCGCAACGTCGAGTCGTTCCTCGGGCCCGACCAGCCCTACCGGGTGGAGATCCGCGACGTCTACGAGGGCATCGACCCATCAGATAGTGGTCCAGTCGGGCTCGACCGGATCGTGCTCGACCTGCCCGAGCCGTGGCGGGTGGTGAAGCACGCCATGGGCGCGCTGCGGCCCGGCGGGATCCTCGTCTCCTACCTACCCACAGTCGGGCAGGTGGCCCGGCTCCGGGAGGAGATCGACGGCTCGCCCTTCGGGCTGGCCGAGACGCTGGAGGTGCTCCAGCGGTCCTGGCACGTCGAGGGCCAGTCGGTGCGGCCCGACCACCGCATGGTGGCCCACACCGGCTTCCTCACCGCTGCCCGGCTGCTCAACCCGGACCTGCCGGACCCGGGGCTCGGGGTGTCCCCGGAGAGGCAGCCCGCCTCTTGAACCTCCTTGACCTGGTGATCATCGTGACGGCCGCCGCCGCCGCCTACGGTGGCTACCGGCTCGGCTTCCTCGCCCGCATCTTCTCCTGGGCCGGGCTGGCCGTCGG
>DATGAX010000634.1:0-5067 GCA_035312965.1 Acidimicrobiales bacterium | reverse complement strand
TTTCCGCACCGCCATCGGGTAACGTGAAATCGCGTGGATGCAGGCGAGGATCGCCTGGACCCGAAGCGCAGATCCGGACCGAAAGGGGAACGGCGTGGCCGTCAACGAGCTGACAGGTAAGCGGCGGGAGATCCTGGATTTCATCGCCGCCCATCAGCGCGACCGCGGGTACCCGCCTTCGGTGCGGGAGATCGGCGAGGCGGTGGGCCTCACCTCGTCGTCGACCGTGCACACCCACCTGACCACCCTCCAGCGCCAGGGTTATCTGCGGCGGGACCCGACCAAGCCGAGAGCCATCGAGGTCCGTTACGACGCTCTGTCGGGAGCGGCCATCGAGCGGCGCCCCACCCGCCACGTGCCGCTGCTCGGTGACGTGGCGGCCGGCACCGACGTGCTGGCCCAGGAGAACGTGGAGGAGCTGCTCCCGCTGCCCGAGGACTTCACGGGCGACGGGCAGCTGTTCATGCTGCGGGTCCGGGGCGAGTCGATGATCGAGGCCGGCATACTCGACGGCGACTTCGTCGTGGTGCGCCAGCAGGCCGAGGCGGACAAGGGCGACGTCGTGGTCGCCGGCATCCCCGGTGACGAGGCGACGGTCAAGACCTACACCCGCAAGGGGGCCAAGGTGGTGCTCCAGCCGTCCAACCGCACGATGGAGCCGATGGTGCTCGACCCCTCCGACGTGCACATCTACGGCAAGGTCGTCACCGTCCTGCGCCGCATGTGACGCCGACGAGCTGACCGCCGACGAGCTGACCGCCGACGAGCTGACGCCGACGAGCTGACGGCGACGGCCTACAGGGTGGCCCCGTGCTGGCGCAGGATGTCGTTGAGGCTGGACTTGTCGTGGCGCCGGCCCGGATCCAGCCGGCGGATGACCAGCACGCAGGGCAGCCCGAAGTCGCCGCCCGGGTAGGACCGGGGCCGGGTGGCCGAGACGGCCACGCACCAGCCGGGCACGACGCCGCGCGAGATCTCCTCCCCCGTCTCGGCGTCGATCACCGGGATGGTGCCGGTCAGGATGGCACCGGCGCCGAGCACCACGCCGTCGCCGACCCGGGCTCCTTCGGCCACGATGCACCGGCTGCCGATGTAGCAGTCGTCGCCGACGAACACCGGCGCGGCCTGCGGCGGCTCCAGCACCCCCCCGATCCCGACCCCGCCCGACAGGTGGGTGTTACGGCCGATCTGGGCGCAGCTGGCCACGGTCGCCCAGGTGTCGACCATGGTGCCCGACCCGACGCGGGCGCCGATGTTGACGTAGCTGGGCATGAGGATCACGCCCGGTTCGAGGTAGCTCCCCCAACGCGCCGAGGCGCCGGGCACCACCCGCACGCCGGACGCGGCGAAGTCGCGCTTCAGCGGCAGGCGGTCGTGGTACTCGAACGGACCGGCCTCGGTGGTCTCGAGCCCCGAGACGCGGAACAGCAGCAGGATGGCCAGCTTGAGCCACTCGTGGACGATGGGCTCACCGTCGGGCCCCAGCTCGGCCACCCGCTCCTCGCCCCGGTCGAGCCGGTCCACGGCCGCCCGGACGATCCCGGCCGCGTCGGCGTCGTCGGGACCGATGCTGTCGCGGCGGTCCCACAACTCGCGGATCTGGGATTCGAGATCAGCCACTCACCCTCCTTGCCGTAGGCGCCCGACCCTACCCGGACGGCTCGGGCCCGCTCACCCCCGGCTCGACGAGAGCCGCTCGCCCAGCCGCTCGATCGACTCCAGCGGGGCGACCATGGCCAGTCGGACAAACCCGGCGCCGGCCGGACCGTAGAAGGTGCCCGGCGACACCAGGGCACCCCCCTCCCGGGCCAGCCAATCGGTGAACTCCCACTCGTCGCCGAAACGCTCCGGCACGGGGGCCCACAGGTAGAAGCCGCCGTCGGGCAGGGCGCACTCCGATCCCACCGAGCGCAGCACCTCCTGCCCCACCCGGAGACGGGCCCGGTAGCGCTCCCGCTGCTCCTCCACGTGGCCGGCGTCGGCCAGCGCCGCCACTGCGGCCCGCTGGGCCGGTCCCGGCACCATCAGGCCGGCGTGCTTGCGCACCTCCTTGAGATACCCGACCAGATCCGGGTCCCCGGCGTACCAGCCCACCCTGAGACCGGCCAGGTTGGACCGCTTCGACAGGGAGTGCACGGCCACCACACCGTCCAGACCGTCGGCGCCGCCGCCGTGGCCGAGGATGGTCCGAGGCGGTCCCTGCCAGGTGAACTCGGCGTAGCACTCGTCGCTGAACACCGCCACCTGGTGCTCCCGGCCCCATCGGGCCACCGAAGCCAGGTCGTCGAGGGCGCCGGCCGGGTTGCCCGGTGTGTTGGCCCACAGCATCAGGGCCCGCTCGGCATCCGCCGGCGCCACCGAGGACAGATCCAGCCGCCACGCCGAATCGACGGCCACCGGCACCGCCCGCAGGCCGGCCAGCACGGCGCCCATCTCGTAGGTCGGGTAGGAGACGGCGGGGTACAGGACGGTGTCGCGGTCGGGATGGCGTAGGCGGAGCCATTGGGGCGTGGTGGCCACGAACTCTTTGGTGCCGACGCACGCGGCTACGGAGTCGGGACCGACCCGGGCGCCCAGCCGGCTCCCCATCCAGGACGAGACGGCCCGGCGCAGCTCCAGCGAGCCGATGGACGGCGGGTACCCGCGAGCCGCCCCCGACTGATCGGCCGGTTCGGCCAGCGCCTCCATCACCGAGCGGGGCGGCGGGTCGGTCGGCGTGCCGATCGAAAGGTCGATGACCCCGCCGGTGAAGCCGGCGGCCAGCTTCTTCGCTTCGTCGAGGCGGTCGTAGGGGTAGGCGGGCGGCACGAAGCCGGTCCCGGTCAAGACGGCGCCACCTCGAACTCCCGGAAGCGGGCCGCCCCCGCGCCGTCCACCCGGACCCGGACGTGGGTGGACGCCTCCTGGTGCTCCTCCGTGAGCACCTCCCCCTCCCGGTGCACGGCCGCCAGCACGTCGCCGCGCTCGTAGGGGATCTCCAGCTCGACCACCTGGGCGGCAGCCCGCATCCGGTCCCCGATGACCCGCAGCAGGTCGTCCATCCCCTCCCCGGTCAGCGCCGAGAAGGCGACCGAGCCCGGGTGGCGACCCAGCAAGCGGGCCACCGCCGGCGCCACACCCGCCACGTCGACCTTGTTGAAGGCCAGCAGCTCAGGCACCGACCCGGCCCCGATCTCCTCCAGGACCGTCCGCACCGCTTCGATCTGCAAGTCCGGGTCGGGCGAAGACGAGTCCACCACGTGCACCAGGAGGTCCGACTCGGTGACGACCTCCAGCGTCGACCTGAACGCCTCCACCAGCTGATGGGGCAGCTTCCGCACGAAGCCGACGGTGTCGTTGAGCAGCACGGCCTCCCCGCCGGGCAGCTCCAGCCGCCGGGTGCGCGGGTCGAGGGTGGCGAACAACCGGTCCTCGACCAGGACACCGGCGTCGGTGAGCCGGTTGAGCAGGGTCGACTTGCCGGCGTTGGTGTAGCCGACCAGGGAGACGGTGGCCAGCCGGGAGCGCCGGCGGGCCTTGCGCTGCAGCCGGCGCTGCTCCGTGAGGCGGCGGAGGTCCGTCTCCAGGCGGTGCATGCGCCGGACCAGGCGCCGCCGGTCCACCTCGAGCTGGGTCTCGCCCGGGCCCCGGGTGCCGATGCCGCCGGCCAGCCGGGACAGCTGCGTGCCGCGGCCGCGCAGGCGGGGCAGGCGGTAGCGCAGCTGGGCCAGCTCGACCTGGGCCTTGCCCTCCTGGGTGCGGGCGTTCTGGGCGAAGATGTCGAGGATCACCGCGGTGCGGTCGATGGCGGTGCGGCCCAGGATCTTCTCCAGGTTGCGGGACTGGGCCGGCGACAGCTCGTCGTCGAAGACGACGGTGTCGGCGTCGACCGCGTCGGAGAGGTCGCGCAGCTCCTCGGCCTTGCCCTTGCCGACGAAGGTGGCCGGATCGGGATGGTCCCGCCGCTGGACGACACGGGCCGCCTCGTCGGCTCCGGCCGTGTCGACGAGCAGGGCCAGCTCGTCGAGGTGGGCTTCGGTCTCGTCGTCGTTTCCGGGGGGCACCGTGACCCCGACGAGGACGATCTTCTCCCGGAAGCTGCGTTCGATCAGGCTCACGAGATCGGGCCCTCCCAGACGCAGTCGGCGATGCGGACGCAGGGCCCGGCCAGCGTGGCCGTGCCGTCAGTCCGCAGCTCCACGGCCACCGGGCCGCCCAGTTGGCGCACCGTGACCGCCGTCCCCACCCGGCCCCAATGGTGCAGGGCGGCGGCGACGGCCACCGATCCGGTGCCACAGGCCTGCGTCTCGCCGACGCCCCGCTCCCAGACCCGCATGGTGGCGGTGTCCGGGCCGGGCCCGAGGGTGACGAATTCGACGTTGAGCCCGGCCGGATCGGAGCGCTCGAGCTCGGGGCCGAGACGGCCGACATCGACGCCGGACGGGTCCGGACCGAGTACCACCAGGTGCGGGTTGCCCACGTCGACCAGCAACGAGCCGTGCCCGACGTTGCAGATGCCCGAAGCGTCGTCGGTGACCTTGACCGCCCCCATCTCGACAACGGCCCAGGTCGCGGCGGGGCCGGTCCGGCGCACGGTGACCTGGCGCCGCCCGGCCGGGGTCATCACACCGAAAGGCGCCTCCTCGCCCACCCATCCGAGGTCGAGGGCGACGTGAGCCAGGCAGCGCATGCCGTTCCCGCTCATTTCGGCCTCGCTGCCGTCGGCGTTCCACAACCGGAACGTGAGGTCGGCCCCATCGGGGCGGCCGGCCAGGATGAGCCCGTCGGCGCCGATGCCGGTGTGGCGGTCGCACGCGGCGCGGGCCAGCTCGGGTCCGCCGTCGGAGACCGACACGAGGAAGTCGTTGCCGAGGCCGTGGAGCTTGACGAGTCCGATCATCTGGCCGTCCAGTCTCCCAGGATCGACGGGATGACGGCTAACGGATTGTCGGCCGCCCCGTACCAGGAGATCCGGGGGTCCCGTCGCCACCAGACCCGCTGTCGGCGGGCGAAGGCCCGGGTCCGGCGGTCGGCCTCGGCCACGGCGTCGTCCAACCCGAGCTCGCCGTCGAGGTGGCGCAGGAGCTC
>DATGAX010000633.1:0-2183 GCA_035312965.1 Acidimicrobiales bacterium | reverse complement strand
CTGCGGAAACCGCGAAAAATGGCCCTGTTCCGTACCTTGCCGCAGGTGTACACGTGGGGTAGCGGGAGTGCCGCGAAGCGCGTTCGTCCTCGCTGGATGCGCTCCGGAGACGGGAGGGGCACGTTGGCAACAGAAGTCGGTCTTGAGAGTTCACAGTTAGGTGCGGTCGAGGTCATCCGTGAAGTACCGGTTCCGGTCAGGGCCACGGGGGATCCCCAGGTCCTCGGCTGGCTTGTCTTCGTCGTCGGGTCCACGTGTCTCGGCCTCGAGTTGGTCGGCTTCGTCAATCAGGGCGCGCTGGGGGCCCCCCTGGCCATCATCTTCGGCGCCACCGCCTTCGGGCTCATGGTCTCGGCGGTGTGGGCGGCGTACTTGGGCCAGACATTCGTGGCCGGAGCCTTCGGAGTCTTCTGCGGCTTCTGGATCAGCTACACGGGGCTGGTGCTGGGCCTGACGCACAACTGGTTCGGGATCGCGGCCCTGACGAAGACGGACTCTGGCGTCGTGAAGGGGACCGTGCTGGCCTTCCTGCTGGCTTGGGCCATCACGATGGCGCTCCTGACGCTCGCCACCGTGCGGCTGCCGATGGCCTACACCGTCGACGTCGCCCTCGTGGACGCCGCGCTGTGGATCCTGTTCATCGCCAACAACGCCGACGACCCGACCGGGCTGACCAAGCTCGCGGGCGTGGTCGTCTTCGTCTTCGCCGCCCTCGGCGCCTACATCTGGCTGAGTGCGGCCGACCAGTCCCTCGGTGGCCCGGGCTACCCGCTCGGGAAGCCGATGCGGCAGTAGCTGGGCGCTCGCAGCCGCGAGCCCGGACGGCGCCGCCCACCAACGCGGCTGCGTCCGGGCGACAAGCCTCAGAATCCTTGACCTCGCCCCCGCCAGGTGGCATGTTTTGCGCGGCTTTTAGAGGGAGAGCCATGACTACGACGAACGTCGGGGGCGAGGCGACGAGTGTTGCCATTTCGTCGTCCCTTTCTGCACCGGTGGGTGTTCAAGCGGCGCTGACGGGAGACTCCACACAGGGCGCTTCCCCGCGGTCTCGAGATCTCGCCGCGTCTGAACCCCGGAGGAGACCGGTGGCGGAATCAGGCAGGACGCTGAGCACGGCGGTCCATGTCCTCAAGGCGTTGGAGTTCACGGCCGAGCACCCCAAGGGCGTCTCGGTCAAGGCTCTCGCCCGGGCCCTCCATGTCAGCCTGTCGTCGGCCTATTCGCTCAGCAACTCCCTACGGTTCGAGGGCTTTCTCGAGGTGTCGGCGGCGGGGTCCGGTCTCTACGTCCTCGGCCCGAAGGTCCCGCTGCTCTACCGCTCCTACGTCGAGTCGACGCTCCAGCCCGAGCGCCTCGAACCGTTCCTGGAGGAGCTGCGCGACCGGGCCTCGGCCCGCGCCTACGTCGCCCTGTGGACGAAGGGCGACCTCGAGATCGCCGAGATCCTCGGCCGGCGAGGGGGACGGGAGCTGACCGACCTCTCCAAGGGGTTCCGGGGCGCCGCCCATGCTCTCGCCCTTGGCAAGATTTACCTGGCCGAGGTGCCCGAGGACGGCTGGCCGCCCTATCTCCAGACGCCCACGTTCAAGCGTTTCTCCAAATTCACCCTCACCAGCCGCAATGACCTGCGGCACAATCTTCAAGCGGTGCGGGACCGGGGTCTGGCCCTCGACCGGGAAGAATTCGCCGAGGGCGGGTGCTGCCTGGCCGTGCCGGTCCGGGACCCCGATGGCCGGCTCACCGCCGCCCTCGGCATCTCGGTCCCCACCCGGCGCTTCCAGAACCAGCTCCCCACGCTGGTCAGGGTGCTCCGGGACGTCGGGTTGGCGGCCTCGCAGGAGATCGGGCGGTTGATCGGTGACCCCACGCCCCAGGCCCTCGCCATCGGGGCCCCGGCGCGAGGCGGAACTCCCTAGAGCCCGTCTGGGCGCCGGAACGGCCGGACTTTTCGCGGAGTCTCGCAAAGTCGCCGGTCAAGCCGACTTTTTTGCTGGTCCCAGCGGCGGGCTCGGACATACCGTGCGCCGGTCGGACAGCACCGACCTCGGCGACAGGGGGGCGCGATGTACGAGAAGGACGGCGAGAAGTATTTCATCGTTGACGGCCACATGCACTGGTGGAACGCGGCCCCTGAGAACTGGCGCCACAAGGAGTACGGCGAGGGCTGGATCAGGTGCTTCTAC
>DATGAX010000632.1:0-2236 GCA_035312965.1 Acidimicrobiales bacterium | reverse complement strand
GCACCGGGCCTGAGCGGCCCGGTCCGGTCCGCCCGGCGCGCCGCTCAACCGGGGCGCACCGTCGGGTGGGCCAGCGGGATCGTCCCTTTTTTCCGAGAATCGAGGTAGGCCGCCAGCCGGTCGTACACCTCGGCGCCGGCTATCTCCCGTAGCTCGGCGGCCATGGTCTGGTACACCGCCCGCCGCCCCCCGAACGCCTCGGGCGCCTCCGTGCACCACCAGTGGAACTCCGCGCCACCGGCGCCCCAGTGCTTGCGGTCCCACTGCGTCACAGTGGTGGTGACCCGCCCGTTGTCGTCGGTGGTGTCCTCCCGGCGGAGCGGCAGCTGCCAGCAGACATCCGGTTTGAGCTCCAGCGGCTCCCGGCCCCGGTCCAGCGCGGCCCGGTGCAGGGCGCATCCCGGGCCGGCGGCGAAGCCGGGCCGGTTGAGGAAGACGCAGGCGTCGTCGACCAGCCGGGTGATCCGGGTCCCGTCCGCCTCGGTGGTGACGATGCCGTCCCGGCGGCCGGCGGCCCGGAACTGCCACTGGTCCTTGGTGAGCCTGGCCGCCGCCGCCTTGACCCGGGCCACGTCGTCGTCATCGGTGAAATGGGCGCCGTAGGAGCAGCACCCCTGTACGAGCTCCGGCGCCGCTCCGGTCAGGACTCCCTGGCAGCCCCGGCCGAAGATGCACTCCCAGCCCGACAAGAGGAAGGTGACGTCGAACACCCACGTCCGCAGCTCGCCGGGGTCGTCGAAGCTCACCCACTCGTGGGCCCCGGCGGGGGCGGCCGGCCCCGAACGCTTGACTTCCCGTTTCGGGCTCATCCCACCGCCCCGCCGAGGTCGAGGAGCAGCTCGCCCGCGGCCAGCAGCCCCTTCCAGAACTGGTCCATGACCATCCGCTCGTTGGGGGCGTGGATGCGGTCGCCGGGCAGGCCTACACCGAGGAACAGCACCGGGGCCTCCAACACCCGCCCGAGGGCCTCTTCCGGCCCGCTGCCGCCCTCCCGGGTGAAGAGCGGCGGCCGGCCCCAGACGGCCTCGATGGCCCGCACCAGGGAACCCATCGCCGGATGGTCCACGGGGGTGAGGGCGGGCGCCACCGCCCCTTCGGGTGTGACGGTCACGTCGACGCCTTCGGGCACCCGCTCGGCCAGCCAGGCCCGCAGGGCCGGCTCGACGTCCTGCGGCCGCTGGTCGGGGACGAGGCGCACGGCCAGCTTGAAACCGGCCTGCGCCGGCACGATGGTCTTGATCCCGGGCCCGCCGTAGCCGCTGTGCAGGCCGACCACCTCGGCGGTGGGCCGCACGCCGATCCGTTCGAGCGGGGAGTAGCCGTCCTCCCCCTCGAGGTAGGCGACGCCGCCGGCCGCCGTCCGGAACTCCCCCTCGTCGAAGGGCTGGCTGTCGAGGGACTTCTGCTCCACGTCGGAGAGCTCCCGGACCCGGTCGTAGAAGCCGGGCAGGGTGACCCGGCCGCGGTCGTCGTGGAGGGCGGCGATGAGTCGGGCGGCCAGGCGGGCCGGGTTGGGGACGGTGCCGCCCCACATGCCGCTGTGCAGGTCGATGGTGGCCGTGCGCAAGGTCACGTCGAAGCCGGCCAGGCCCCTCATGCCCACGGTGGTGGAGGGGACGTCCGGGCTGATCATGCCGGTGTCGGAGACCACGACCACGTCGCAGGCCAGGCGGGCCCGCTCCCGTTGGAGCAGCGCCTCGAAGTGGGGGCTGCCGACCTCTTCTTCTCCTTCGACGAGGAACTTGAGGTTGACCGGGAGCCGGCCGTCGCGGCGCAGCAGGCCCCGCGCCGCTTCGATCTCGTAGAGGGTCTGGCCCTTGTCGTCGATGGCGCCCCGGGCCCGGCACTCGCCGTCGACGATGACCGGGACAAAGGGGGGGCTGGTCCAGGCGTCCACCGGGTCCACCGGTTGCACGTCGTGGTGGCCGTAGACCAGGACCGTCGGGGCTCCGGGCCCGGCATGGCACCAATCGGCGTATACGGCCGGCAGGCCCCCGGTCTCCAGCACCTCTACGTGCTCCAGGCCGGCGTCGCGCAGGAGGCCGGCGCAGAACTCGGCCGACTCCCGCACGTCGTCCCGGTGCTCCGGGTCGGCCGAGATCGACGGTATGCGCAACCAGGCGAACAGCGTGGCGACGATGCGGTCCCCTTCCGCTTCGGAGTAGGCCTTGAGGGCCGCCCGGCGAGGCATCCCCGCACCGTACAGCAACACGTGTCCGGGTAGGCTGCCCGCCGA
>DATGAX010000631.1:0-2359 GCA_035312965.1 Acidimicrobiales bacterium | reverse complement strand
TCGCGCTCCTCAGCTGGGTCCCGGGGGGCTGAGACCACCGCGTCGTTACGATATCGACATGCAGCTGAAGACCATCCGCTACGAGGCCGAGGACCGGGTGGCCACCATCACGTTGGACCGGCCCCACCGGCTCAACGCCTGGACGGGACGGATGCACAGCGAGTACCGGTGGGTGCTGCAACAGGCCCAGGACGACAGCGATGTGCGGGTGGTGGTCGTCACCGGCGAGGGGCGGGGTTTCTGTGCCGGTGCCGACGCCGCCGCGCTGGAAGGGCACGCCGCCCGGGGCGGCTACGACCCCGGCACGCCCGACGATCTGGCGGCACCGGGCTACGGGGTCGACCGCCCGCTGGATCACGACTTCGCCTTCCACTTCGGGCTGCGCACGCCGGTCATCGCCGCCATCAACGGGCCGGCGGCGGGGGTGGGGCTGGTCCTCGCCTGCTATGCCGATATCCGCTTCGCCGTGGCGGGGGCCAAGCTGACCACCGCCCATGGGCGGCTCAACCTGCCGGCCGAGTACGGCTTGTCCTGGTTGCTGCCGAGGATCATCGGTCTCGGTCGGGCCAACGACCTCCTGTTGACCAGCCGGGTGGTCCTGGCCGAGGAGGCGCTCGACCTCGGCCTGGTCAACGCGGTGCTCCCCGACCTACAGGCGCTGCGCGCCCACGTGCGGGAGTACGCCCGGTCGCTGGCCCACGAAGTGGCGCCGGGCTCACTGGCCGCGACCAAGCGTCAGGTCGGTCTCGACCTCCACCGGGACCTGGGGGCCTCGGTCGCTGACGCGGCCCAGCGTTTGGACGTCATGACGGGAGAGCCGGCCTTCGCCGAGGGCGTGGCCGCGCTCACCGAGAAGCGGCCGCCCCGCTTCTGAGGCCCGGCGGCGCCCCGCTGCGTCGGGAACCCGACGCCCGGCGCCGGCCCGCACACCGGCGGCGATCAGCGCCAGCGCCGACCCGTATGCAAGCCGGCCGGCCGCAACTTGGTGCCGGTAGTCGAGCACCACGGCGGCGTAGTACAGTTCGCCGAACAAGGCGGGCGTCACCAGCCACCAGCCGCCGCCCAGCAGGCCGACCCCGGCCAGGGTGACGGCGTACCACGGTTGGACCGGGGTGGTGACCAGCACCAGGACCGCCAGCAGCAGGGCGGTGCCCTGCTCCGGGATCGGGCCGGCGTAGAGGACCCACGCCGCGGCTGAGACCACGAGGACCACCGCCGCGGCCGCGACCAGATGGGGTGGCACCGCGAGCAGCTCCAGTGTCCCGACCAGCAGGAAGCGACCACCGTTGGAGTAGTGCTCTTCCTTGAGGTAGCCGGGGAGGTAGCCGGCGACCCGCGCCCCCACCACCGCCACGTGCGGGGCGTACGAGAGACCGGCCACGGCACCGAACGCCAGCAGCATCGGGACCCGGCCCCGCCGCCAGGCGGCGGCGACGGCGACGGCGGGATAGAGCTTGACCATGGTGGCCAGCCCGATCAACCCACCGGCCAGCGCCCGCCGGCCCCGCCGCAGGGCCAGCAGAGCCCCCAAGAGAAGGACGAGAGCCAGACCGTCGACGTGGCCGTTGCCGGCGAACTCGATGACCGGCACAGGGCACAGGGCGTACCAGGCCGCCTCTCTCGGATCGCGACCCAGCCCGCGCAGGCCGATCATCAACAAGCCCAACGTGGCCATGTCCACCGCGGCTCCCGCCAGCTGCCACTGGCGCACCGGGCCCCCCGGCACCACGAAGTGCACCACGTCGAACCACGCCTCGGCGACCGGGGGGTAGATGGTGCGGTCCGAGGGCCGGTTGAGCGTCGTGCACCCCGGAGCCTGCCCCAGCCGACCGCACCCGGCCGGCGCGGGGAAGTAGGGAGGTACCCGGAGCGGGACCAGCTGGGGGGCCGATGGCGGGTAGCGGTAGGGGTCCAGGCCGGACAGCTGGACGTGGGCGTCCCACCCGTACCGGTACAGGTCGTTCGAGATGGACGGCGTGCTCCCGGTCGCAGAGGCCAGCCGGGCCGCCCCGCCGACCACCAGAATGGCGACCACCGCGGCCCGCCGGCCGGTGAGACGGCCCGAGCCCACCCGGCGGGCGGACCAGGCCCCGACGAGCCACAGTGCCGTCCAGGCGCCGATGGGGACGAAGAACCTCCAACGTGACCCGATCAGAGAGTGCTGCGCGACGTACCAGGAGAGCGCGGTCCCCGCCGACCCGCAGCCGACCAGGACGGCCATGGCCCACCGGGCCCCGGCCGGACCGGGTTCGGCGCCGGATCCGCTCACGCCGGAACCGGCTCGGTGGCCAGATCGGCCATCCCCTCCTCGAGGGTGACGGTGGCCCGGAAGCCGAGGTGGCTGGCGGCCCGCGCCGGC
>DATGAX010000630.1:0-11905 GCA_035312965.1 Acidimicrobiales bacterium | reverse complement strand
CAGATCGCCGCCCTCCTGCAGATGCACCTGCCGGCCGGCGGTGGCCTCGACGGGTATCCCGAGCGCCTCTCCGACCCGGCGCTGGACACGACCCTCCGCGGGTATCTCACCGGGAGCCTGGACCTCGTGTTCCGCCGGGTTGGCCCTGACGGCGGGGCCCGCTGGTACCTCGCCGACTACAAGACCAACTGGCTCGGGGGCCGGTCGGACAGCCTGACCGTAGGCGACTACCGGCGCGGCACCCTCGACCGTGAGATGCAGAGGCACCACTATCCCCTGCAGGCCCTCATCTACATGGTCGCCCTGCACAGGTACCTGCGGTGGCGGCAGGCCGGTTACCGCCCGGAGCTGCACCTGGGGGGTGTGCTCTACCTGTTCCTTCGAGGAATGGCCGGTCCGGACACGCCGGTGCTGGAAGGCTGGCCGTGCGGGGTGTGGTCGTGGGCCGCCCCGGCCGAGCTCGTGGTCTCGTTGTCCGACCTGTTCGACGGGAGGACGGGATGACCCCGGCCGACGACGCCGCCGGCGTGGATCGGTATGACGCCCGCCTCGTCACCGGGGCGGCCGTCCCCGACCTCCTGCGGACCTTCAACCGGGCCGGTCTCCTGGCACCGGCGGACGTGCACGCCGCGGTCCGGCTCGCCCGCCTGGCTGGGGAGGCCGACCCCCGGGTCCTCCTTGCCGTCGCTCTCGCCGTGCGGGGACCCCGGTTCGGGCACGTGGCGGTAGACCTCACGGAGGTGCACCGTTCGGCGGTCGCCGCCGAGGAGGACGTCGACATCTCCGCCCTACCCTGGCCGGACCCCGACTCCTGGCTGCCGGCGGTGCAGGCCAGCTCTCTGGTCGGGATGGTCGGCTCCGGCGACCGCCCCGGCGCCGTGGCGCCACACCCTCTCCGGCTCGATGGTCCATCGTTGTACCTGGACCGCTACTGGAGCGACGAGGTCGAGCTGGCTCTCGATCTGTTGGCCAGGGCGGCCAGGACCGCTCCACCCGCTCCACCCGCTCCATCTCCCCCCACCGTGCCGCCGGTTTCACCCGTCGGGCCGGGTGCGGAACGGGCGCGGGTGGCCGACCCGGGCGGGGCAGACGACGAGACGCTGGAGCGCTATTTCCCCGGCCCGTCGTCGGCCGACCAGAGAGCGGCCGCCGCGTCGGCCGCTCTGCACCGCTTCTCGGTCATCGCCGGGGGACCCGGCACGGGCAAGACGACCACCGTGGCCCGATTGCTCGCCTTCCTTTGCGAGGGAGCAGTTGCCGCCGGCCGGCGCCCACCGTTGATGGCCCTGGCCGCTCCGACCGGTAAGGCGGCGGCCCGGATGGAGGAAGCGGTCCGGGCGGAGTCGGAGAGGCTGGACATCGACGGCGCCGTGCGGCGGGCCGTGTCCGAGGTCCGCGGCACCACGGTGCACCGTCTGTTGGGCGTCCGCGCCGACCGGTCGGGACGCTTCCGCCATCACCGCGGCCACCGCCTGCCGCACCAGATAGTGGTCCTCGACGAGGCATCGATGGTTTCGTTGCCGCTGATGGCCCGACTGGTGGAAGCGGTGCGCGACGACGCCCGGCTCATCCTGGTAGGGGATCCCGAGCAGCTGGTCTCGGTGGAAGCGGGCGCGGTCCTGGCTGACATAGCCAACCCGTTCGGCGCCCTCACCCCGCCGACCGCCCCCGACCAGCCCGCCGGTGACCCCGCCCGTCGGTCCGCCCGTCACCCCACCCGTCAGCCCGCCCCCCCGCCCGGGCCGCTGGCCGGCTGCGTCTCGGTGCTGCGCACCAACCACCGCTTCGGGGGCCTGTTGGCCGGCCTGGCCGAGGCAGTCCGGTCCGGTGACGCGGACGGGGCCATGGCCGTGCTCTCGCGCGACGACGCCGAGGTCGGGTGGATCGATGCCGACCCGGCCGCTGTCCTCGAGGGCTGGGATCCGGCTCTCCCGTCCAGCGCCCCGCCCGGTGCCTTCCCACTCGCCCTCGGCCCCGCGCTCGACTGGGCCCGTTCCGTCCGCGACGCCGGCCGGGCCGGTCACCCGGAAGCGGCCCTGGCCGCCTTACGCCGTCACCGCATCCTGTGCGCCCATCGTCAGGGGCCGTCGGGGGCCGGAGACTGGAACCGGGCCGTCGAAGCCGCCGTGGCCGCGGGGGAGCCGGCCGCCGGCACCTGGTATCCCGGCCGCCCCGTCCTGGTCACGGTCAACGACTATGCCCTGCGGATCTTCAACGGCGACACAGGCGTGGTCGCCGCCGTGCCCGGAGCCGACGGGGCAGCGGGCGCCGCCTGGCGGGTGTTCTTCGAACAGGGGCCCGGTGCGCCGCTCAGGGAGCTCAGCCCTTCTCGCCTCGCTTCGGTGGAGACGGTGTTCGCCATGACCGTGCACAAGAGCCAGGGCTCGGAGTTCGACGAGATCACGCTGCTGCTGCCTCCCGCCTCATCACGGCTGCTGACCCGGGAGCTGCTGTACACCGCGGTGACCAGGGCCCGCCGCCGGGTCGTGATCGTCGGCACGGAGGAGGCGGTACGGGCCGGGGTGGGCCGACCGGCGGCCCGGGCGTCCGGCCTGGCCGCCCGCCTCGGCGCCTGACTTGCCCGCCTCGGCGCCCCCCGTCGGCGCCTGGCCGCCCGCCTCGGCGCCTCGCCGCCTGACTTGCCCGCCTCGGCGGCTGGCCGCCCGCCTCGGCGCCTCGGCGCCTGACTTGCCTGCCTCGGCGCCTGGCCGCCCGCCTCGGCGCCTCGCCGACCGCCTCGCCGCCTGACTTGCCTGCCTCCGCGCCCGACCCCGTCCGGTCAGTTGCCGGCGGCCGGCACCGAGGGGGCCGACATCGATCCTTCCTCCGCCATGCCCGCCTCCGCGGCGTGAAGCGGGCCCAGCCGGGCTCCCCTCGGCTGCTTGCCGCGCAGGAGCGATGCCACGGCCGCCACCACCGAGCAGACGATGGCGAACGTGAAGGCGTAGTGGATTCCCTGCCCGAAGGCCGGGCTGATGAGGTGGGGGAAGAAGCTCCGTCCCGTCAACGTGTGGAGCTGAGCGGGGGTGAGCGACGCCGCCAGCCCGGGCCGGCTGGACAGCATCTGCTGGATCGGGTTGTACCCGAGCATGCTGGCGAAGAGGGTGCCTATGGGAGGCAGATGCGAAAGCCGGGCCGCGTCCGGGCCGTTCACCCCGTTGGCCGTCAGCCCGGCGTAGAGATGGGACGGCAGCGACGCGGCCAGGCCGATCGTGATCACGGTGAAGAAGACGCCGATGGACAACACCGTCGCCGAGTTCTGGAAGGTCGTCGTCATCCCGGCTCCGGCCCCGCGCTGGTCGGCCGGGAGGGAGTTCATGATGGCGGCCCGGTTCGGGGAGGCGAACAGGCCCATGGACAGACCCATGAGCAGGAGGAGCAGCCCGAACCAGAGGTAGCCGAAATTGATGGGCAGCACCTCGAGCAGCCCGAACGCGAGGGCGGTGCCCACCATCCCGCCCGTGGCGAACCCTCGGGCTCCGTAGCGATCGCTCAGGATCCCCGAGATCGGGCCGGCGACGAGGAAGCCGACCGTCAGGGGGACCATGTAGATGCCGGCCCACAGAGGCGTCCGGTCGAAGCTGAAGCCGTGCTGCGGCAGCCAGATGCCCTGCAGCCAGATCACCAGCATGAACTGGAGGCCCCCCCGGGACAGGGCGGCCAGCAGGCCGGCGATGTTGCCGGCGGTGAAGGGCCGGAGCCGGAAGAGCGGCAGCTTGAACATCGGCTCGGGCGCGGTCCGCTCGATTTGCACGAACGCCACCAGGAGCGCCGCCCCTCCGGCGAGGGCGGCCAGCACCCGCGGGTTGGTCCAGCCCATGGCATGACCGCCGTAGGGCTGGATGCCGTAGACGACGCCCGTGAGGATGGCGGTCAGCCCGAGGGCGAAGACCACGTTGCCCTTCCAGTCGATCCGCCCGGGCACACGGACGCCGTTGTCCACCAGCTTCGTGTAGGCCCAGACGGTGCCGAAGATGCCGAACGGCACCGAGACGAGGAAGACCAGGCGCCAGCTGATGGGGGCGAGCACACCACCGAGGATCAGCCCGATGAACGACCCCGCGATGGCGGCCACGCCGTTGATCCCGAGGGCCAGTCCCCGCTGGTTCTCGGGGAAGGCGTCGGTGAGGATGGCGCTCGAGTTGGCGAACTCGAGCGAGCCGCCCAGTCCCTGCCCGACCCGCATCAGGATGATCCAGAGGGCACCCGCCTTGCCGGTCATCCAGGTTATGGACAAAAGGATCGAGAATACGGTGAATATGGCGAAGCCGAGGTTGTACATCCGGACGCGGCCGAACATGTCGCCTATCCGTCCGAACGTCAGAACCAGCACCGACGTCACCAGCAGGAAGCCCATGAGCATCCACAGGAAGTAGGCGCTGTTGCCGGGCTGGAGCGGATCCAGCTTGATGCCCCGAAAGATGTCGGGCAGGGCGATGATGGTGATCGAGCCGTTGACGACGACCATCAGGATCCCGATCGTCGTGTTGGTCAGGGCCACCCACTTGTAGCGGGGGCTGATGGAGGGGGCGGGGGGCACCTCGACCAAGTTTAGCCGGGCTCAGTTTCGCTTCGTGAGGGCCTCAGGCCGGTGCCGCCTCCCTTTCGGCGACCGATTCCGCCCGGCGCAGCAGGGCTCCCCATTGGGCGGCCGGGATCTCCTCCGCCCCGTAGGCCGCCGCGTCGACTGCCCGAGCGACTTCGGGCCAACCCCCGGCGAGGGCGCGGCCGTACTCGATGACCGTCTCCGAGGGCGTGCGCGGCCGCCCGGCCCGGCGCCCGGCCCGCTCCATTTGGCGCACGGCCCGCTCGGCCGGGCTCAGGCGGCCCGTCGCCCGCCGTCGGCGGACTGCGCCGGCCACCAGCCCGGCCGCGCCCATGCCCCCGGCCGCCACGCCTATCGGAGGCCAGGGCAGCCGGGCGAGGAAGTGCCCGACGATTCGCAGGGCGGTGGCGCCGGGCGAGGGGTTGGCGTAAGGAACGACCGCCGTCGGATCGAAGCTCACCCAGCCGTAGCGCGGGAAATAGACCTGGACCCATGCGTGGGCGTCCTCCTCGCGGACCTGGTACAGGTCGGTGACCGGGTTGTACGGGCCGGGCACGTACCCGACCGCCTCGCGGGCGGGGATTCCCAGGGTGCGCAGCATGACCGTCAGGGCGGTCGAGATCTGCTCGCAGTAGCCGGTCCGGCTGGCGAACAGGAACTGTCGGACGGCGTCGGCCCCGGGCGGTAGAGCCGGGATGTCGGTGGAGTAGCGGGTGTTGGCGCCCATCCAGGCGATCAGGGATTGGACGGTGTCGTAGGTGTCGCGGTCGCCGGCCGTGACCGAGACGGCCAACTGGTGCACGTCGGGGTACGGGGCGGGCAGTTGGGTGTAGCCGGAGTCCGATGGTCCGGGAGGCGCGGCCCGCAGGTCGGCGGGCGGGGGCTGCTGGACCGAGGAGTCGACGCTGTAGATGGCGCCCTGGCCCATCCCGATGGGGGAGATGAGGCTCCCGTCGGGCTGCAGGTACAGGCGGGGGGCGGGGAACCACACCTGCTGGGCTTGGTCGGCGTGGAAGACCAGGTCGGCCGTGGCGTCCTTGATGTAGAACGTCTGCAGGTCGTCGACGCCGGGCCGGGCCCGGGAGCTGGGTGGGGCGGGGACGGAGAAGGGCGAGCCTCCGTCGAGCACGAGGGAGCGGGTGTCGGTGGCGCTCCAGCTCTGGCCGCTCCAGTGGTCGTAGGTCTCGCCGATCCAGAAGGTCGGTACCGACGCCCGCACCAACATCACGACCCTGTCGCTCAGGTGGCCGCGGACCGCGGTGTTCAGGGATCCCGCGAAGCCGAGGAAGCCGCCGACGCCCGTCGGGCCCGAGGACCGGCCCGGGTGCGACAGCTCGAGCGGTGAACCGGCGTCGCCCGCCAGCGCGCCCGGGTGGGCGACGGGGCCGGCCGAGCCGGCCGCGTTGCGGAAGTCGAGGCGCACGCCGGCGGTCGGCGCCGGCAGCAGGAGGAACACGACCAGTCCGGCGACCATCAACCCGGCCGCCGAGCCGGCGCTCACCCGCACCCGGGGGCGCCCGCCGCCACTCGCCGCGGCGCCGACCTCGAGCAGCGTCCAGAGGCCGCAGGCGATCCAGCCGACGGCATAGAGCCCGAAGTTCATGTCCACCGCCTGGGCCGCGGCGACGGCCATCATGGCCCCCGACCCGGCCAGGGCGAAGACCACGTCGCGGCGGGCCGGGACGTGGAACGAGTGCACCACCAGGACCCAGGCGAAGAGGATGGTCAGCGGATCCTCGACGCTCGTGATATCGCCCACCGGGCCGCCGGACAGCTGCTCCACGAACCAGCCCATGGCCGCCAGCGCGCCCACCGCCACGCCGACCTTGACCCAACCGAGGGTGCGGTTCCGGGAGCGGTGTGAGAAGGCCATCCCGGCCGAGACGAGGGCGATGCACAACACCACCGTCGACCGGGCGATCTCGTGCTCGGCCGCCGCGGCCAGCAGGCTGACAGCCACGCTGCAGGTGGCCGCCACCCGGAGCCGGCCGGAGTGCTCCGGCGGCTTCGGGGCGTTGGCCCGCCTGACCGCCTCGACGATCCCGCCCCGCCCGCTCACTTGGCGGCCGCCAGGCGCCGGCCCGCTTGGCGGGCATCTGCCACCACGCCGCGCCGCGTCCCGGCCGCCTCGGTCGTAGTGAGCAGCACTGCCCCGTGGCGGTCGACGAGGGCCAGCGCGGTGGCGAGCGCCCGCTCCGCCTCGGCCTCCGCGGCGGCCGGATCGGCGGGTAGGTCGACAACCAGCTCCGGCGGTTGGCCGCGGGGCCGCTCCGTCTCGCGGACCATCAGCTCCCCGGTGTGGGCCGTGGCCGGCCAGTGGACCGACTTGCGGGCGTCGCCCGCCCGGTACGGCCGCGGCGCCCGTAGATCGCCGAACGGCCCCGGCCGGGGATCGGGAACGTCACGCGCTGCGGTGTCCTCGGCCGGCGCCGGGACGGCGCCCGGCCGCCCCCGGCGGGGCGCGATGTGGAGCGGGTGGGGCAGTGCCAGGACGACCCGCCGGGTCCACCACTGGACCCCGAACGGCGCCGCGGTGGCCATCTCGACCGTCACCGACGTCACTACGCCCCGCCGGGCCGCCACCACCTCGAGGGCGCCTTCTGTGCGGGCCGGGCCGGGCGGGTCGACGGGGGTGAGGCGGATCCCCGCGGAGCGGCGGAGTGCGATCTCGACCGGCCGCCCGGCGGTGCCGTCGAGGGGGGCGTGGGCGATCTCCACCCGGGCCCGGCGCAGGGCCAGCCACGGCCCGAGCAGGCCCAACAGGACGGCCGCTGTCACCGCGTCGCCGAGGGCCTGCACCCAGCCCTGGCCGCTGCTGTGGGCGACCAGCCACCAGCCCAGCACCAGGGCCAGCGAGCCGGGGATCGGGCCCCACGGCCGGGCCGGGTGGCAGCGGCCCCCGGTCACGGCCTGGGCGCCGGTGTCGCCTCCAGCACCCGGTGCACGACGGCGTGGCCGGCGGCCAGGCCGGGCGGGCCGTCCGAGAGGACCAGCCGATGGGCCAAGCCGGCCACGGCCACCGCCTTGACGTCGTCGGGGCTCACGAACCCCCGACCGTCGAGCACCGCCCGGGCCTGAGCGGAGCGGATCAACCAGATGGCGGCCCGGGGGCTGGCGCCCAGCTCCACGCCCGCGGCGGTGCGGGTGGCCCGGCAGATCTCGACGGCATAGGCGGCTACCGCCTCGGCGACGGCCACCCCCTCGGTGACCTCCTGGGCCGCCCGCCACTCCGGCGGCGTGGCGACGGGCACGATCGAGGCCAGCGCCGACCGCCCGCCGTGGCGGAGTACCACGTTGACCTCGTCCTCGGCATCGGGATAGCCGATGGTGGTGCAAAGTGAGAACCGGTCGAGCTGGCTCTCCACCAGGGGGTAGGTGCCCCGTTGCGAGACCGGGTTCTGCGTGGCGATGACCAGATGGGGTCGGGGCAGTGGCCAGCTGCGGCCGTCCACCGTGACCTGGCCCTCCTCCATCGACTCGAGCAGGGCCGACTGGGTGCGGGGCGGGGTCCGGTTGAGCTCGTCGGCCAGCACGACATGGGCGAACACCGGCCCGGGCCGGAACTCCCACGCCCGCTCTTCCGGCGAGTACACCGACACCCCGGTGACGTCGCTCGGCAGGAGGTCGGCGTGGCCCTGGATGGGGGACAGGTCGGCCCCGAGGCTGGTGGCGAGGGCGTGGGCCAGGACGGTCTTGCCCACGCCGGGCACGTCCTCGATGAGCAGGTGGCCCCCGGACAGGGCGGCCACGGCGGCGGCCATGACGGCCTCGGACGATCCGAGCAGCACCGAACCCAGGCGGTCCAGGAGCTCAGCGCCGAGCGCGGTCACCCCCTGAAGCGTGGCGGCGGGCGCGCCGCTCACCTGCCCGATGGTTTCGGTCACGCAATTCCATCGATAGCGACGCCCACAGCCTTGAACAATATGGTTGGGGCCGTGCTTGTGGACATCGCTCTCATCGAGGACGCCGCCGCCCGCCTGCGAGACGCCGACGCGTCCCGGTCGGCCATCGCCCCCATCCGGGACGTGCTGGGGACCAAATCGGACATCGACGCCGCCTACGCCGTGCAGCAGATCAACACGGACCGGTGGATCGCCGCCGGCCGGCGGGTGTCGGGCCGCAAGATCGGCGTCACTTCGAAGGCGGTGCAACAGCAGATCGGCGTGGACCAGCCGGACTTCGGAACCCTGTTCGCCGATACCGAGTACGGGGACGGGATCGAGATCGAGGCGCACCGCCTCATCCAGCCGCGGGCCGAAGCCGAGGTCGCACTCGTGCTCGAACGGGACCTGGCGGACCCGCCCCATGGTTTCGCCGAGATCATCCGGGCGGTGGCCTTCGCGCTGCCGGCCATCGAAGTGGTCGACAGCCGGATCGCCGACTGGGACATCAGCATCGTCGACACGGTGGCCGACAACGCCTCGTGCGGTCTGTACGTGGTGGGCAGCCGGCCCGTCCTCCTCTCGGCGTTCGACGCCCGCACCGTCCCGATGCGCATGACCGTCGACGGCACCGAGAAGTCGGCCGGCACGGGGGCCGCCTGCCTGGGCAACCCCCTCCACGCCGCCCGTTGGCTGGCCGACACCATGTGCCAGCGGGGGGTGCCGTTGCGCGCCGGGGACGTCATCATGACCGGCTCGCTGGGCCCGCTCGTCCCGCTGGCGCCGGGCCAGGACGTGGTGGCCGAGTTCGGGCCGCTCGGGACGGTCACCACCCGGATCGGGACCCCGTGACGCGGCGGGGCCGGGGCCGGCGGGTCGGGCTCGCCGCCATCTTGGGGGGCATCGTCGCGGCCGGGTCGGCGGCGGGGGCGCCCGCCGCCTTTGCCGGGACCAGTTGGACGACCTACCACGGGGATCTGGCCCGCAGCGGGGTGGACGCCGGCGAGAAGTCGCTCGACCCGATCCGCGCCGTGTGGACCGCCCGCCTGGACGGCCAGGCGGTGTTCGGCCAACCCGTGGTGGTCGCCGGCCGGGTCTTCGCGGTGACGGAGGGTGACGACGTCTACGCCCTGGATGCCCACGACGGGCACGTGCTGTGGGCGCACAACATCGGGGTGCCCCTTTCCAACGTGGCCGCCCGGGCCGGGTGCGGCAACATCGACCCTCTCGGCATCACCAGCACCCCGGCCGTCGACTTGGCCCGGAGCACCGTGTTCGTCGTCGGCGAGGTCAGCTCCGGTGGCACCACGCCGGTCCATCACCAGATGGTCGGGTTCAACATCTACACGGGGGCCCGGACCGTGTCGGTTGGCGCCGACCCGGCCCTGCCCGCCGGCGAGGACGCCCTCCATCTCCAGCAGCGGGCCGCCCTGGCGGTGGCCAACGGGCGGGTGTACGTGGCCTATGGCGGCCTCGACGGGGACTGCGGCAACTACCACGGCTGGGTCGTCGGCGTCGACGAGGGCGGCACCCGGGGCTCCTACCAGTTCGACACCACGCCGACGTCGAACGGCGGGGCCGTCTGGAACGGCGGCGGCGGCCCCTCGGTCGACGCCTCCGGCAACGTGTACGTCGTCACGGGCAACCCCAACAACGGGCAATACACGGCCGGCAGCTACGCCGACTCCGTCGTCAAGCTCAGCCCGACCCTGCAGCTGCTCCACAGCTTCCACGACCCGAATACCTCCGCCGCAGCCGACGAGGACCTGGGCACCAGCGACGCCCTCCTCCTGCCCAACGGGGAAGTGTTCACGGCCGGCAAGTCGAACGTCGGCTTCCTCCTTCGCCAATCCGACCTCGGCCCGGTGCACCAGATCGGCGGCGTCTGCAGCAGCAACCCCGACGGGGGCGCCACTTACGACTCGGCGACCGACAGCGTGTACGTCCCGTGCTCGGGGGGCTCCATGCAGCAGGTACGCCTGTCCAGCGCCACCGCCGGATGGAACAAGGGCAACGTCAACGGCTCCCCGATTCTGGTCGGCTCCGACCTGTGGGCGGCCTCCTACAGCGGGGGCCTGATCGAGGAGCACGACCCCGCGACGGGCAACGTGGTCCAGTCCGTCCCGAACGGGCCCAGCGTGCCGCACTTCGCCACCCCATCGGCCGCCGACGGGCTGCTTCTGCTGGGAACCGACGCCGGCGTCGAGGCGTTCGACGGACCTTCCGGGCCGCCGGCCCCGGCGCCGCCCCCGGCCGCGCCCACCGCCGGGTACCGCCTGGTCGCCAGCGACGGCGGCGTCTTCTCGTTCGGCACCGCCGCCTACTACGGGAGTCTGGGCGGCGTGCGCCTGGCCGCGCCGATCGTCGGAGCGGCCCGCACCGTGGACGGGAAGGGGTACTGGCTGGTCGCGTCGGACGGCGGAGTGTTCAGCTTCGGCGACGCCCGCTTCTACGGATCCACCGGCGGCGTGCGGCTGGCCCAACCGATCGTCGGTATGGCCCCGGCGCCGGACGGCAGGGGCTACTGGCTGGTGGCCCGCGATGGAGGCGTTTTCTCCTTCGGCCCGGATGCCCGCTTCGCCGGGTCGACCGGTGGTGTACGGCTCAACGCCCCCGTCGTGGCCATGGCGGCCGACCCGGTGCACCCGGGGTATTGGCTGTTCGGCGCCGACGGCGGCGTGTTCAGCTTCGGCGGGGCCCCGTTCTGGGGCTCGACCGGCGGCGTCCGCCTGGCCCGTCCCGTGGTGGCCGCGGCCGCCGCGCCGGACGGCCGCGGCTACTGGATGGTGGCCGCCGACGGCGGCGTCTTCGACTACGGCCCGTCCGCCGGGTTCCACGGCTCGACCGGCGGGGTGGCCCTCGACGCGCCGATCGTCGGGCTGGCCGCGGACGCCAAGACGGGCGGCTACTGGTTGACTGCCTCCGATGGCGGGGTGTTCACCTTCGGCGCCCCCTTCGAGGGCTCGACCGGCGGGGTGCCGCTGACCCGGCCGGTGGTGGCCATCACCGGGGCGTAGACCGCCCGACCCGTTACATCCGCGGCCCCACCGGGTAGCGCGTGTCTATGGCTGGGACGCCCCCGGCGGGGCCGCATGGTCTGGGGAACCGCGGCTGACGACCGACCTGCCCCCGGGGGGCCCCAAAGCCCGTCGGCGGGGACGTCGCTGTGCGGCGGCCGCGGCGCTCCTCGCCGGCGTTCCTCGAAGACAGGCGCTCAGCCACCACCGCCCGGGAGGGTGAAGCAGAATCGGGCGCCGTCCCGGTAGTCGGTGTCCAGCCAGATCCGCCCCCCGTGGAAGTCCACGACCTTCCGGCACACCGCCAGGCCGATGCCCGTCCCGGGGTAGTCGTCGCGGGCGTGCAGCCGTTGGAATATGGCGAAGACCCGATCGGCGAACCGGGGGTCGACCCCGATGCCGTTGTCGGAGACCGCCACCAACCAGTCCCCCTCGGCACTCCGGTCGCAGCCGATCTCGAC
>DATGAX010000629.1:0-3401 GCA_035312965.1 Acidimicrobiales bacterium | reverse complement strand
TCGCCGGGCGCGACCCTCACGACCGCGTGGTCTGGGTGGCCGGTGAGCTGTCGGTGCGGACTCTCGCAACGACCCGGCTGGCGGAAGCCTGGATCCACACGGGCGACGTCGCCGGCGCGGTCGGGGCGCCGGTGGTGATGGACGACCGGCTGCGGCACATCGCCCGCCTGGCCTGGCGCACCCTGCCCTACGCGTTCGCCCGGGACGGACGCCGCCTGGCCGGGCCGGTCGCCTTCTTCCTGCAGAGCCCCTCGGGAGACGAGTGGGCGTTCGAGCCGGACGGCGAACCCGCCACCACCGTCCGCGGCGCCGCCGTCGATCTTTGCCTGGTGGCGGCCCGCCGGGCCGAACCGGCCGCCACCAGCCTCGTCGCCGGCGGTCCGGACGGCGACGCGGTCCTCGAACTGGTCCGGACGTACGCCTGATCGACCGGCCCCACCTCAGGTGTGATTGGCTTTCGGTATGGCTTCGGATCTGCTCATCGAGGTGGAGAACCAACCCGGCGCCCTGGCCAAGGTCACCGCCGCGGTCAGCGACGCCGGGGTCAACATCTCGGCCGCGACCTGCACCCGCCCCGGGGACAAGGCGGCGATGCACATCCTGGTGAAGCATCCCGAAGCGGCCAAGCATGCCTTGGCGACCGCGTTCATCACGGTGACGAGCGAGCGGGAGGTCGTGGTCGTCGAGGTGCAGGACAGCCCGGGGGTGCTGGCCGACCTGGCCCACAAGGTGGCCGAGGCGGGTGTCGACCTCGATCTGCTCTACGTGGCGACCAACAACCGGATCGTCTTCGGCGCAGCCGACCTCCCTCGCTTGCGCAAGGCGCTCGGCGTCGCCGCCGACTGATCTGTCTACTGATCGATGTGGGCGCTGGTCATCTTGTAGGTGATCAGGCAGGTCGAGGCGTAGTTCTCCGTCGCCGTCCCGGCCACCAGGTACTGCCCGTTTACCAGGCCGGTGACCGAGGCGTCGATGACGTTCGGCTCCGCCGGGTACGGGACGGTCGAAATCCGGAACGCGCCACCAGCTTGCAGCGGCCCGGTGAAGTCCCCGCTGAACTCGATACCCGTGGCGTGCAAGACGCCCCTGACCGCTGTGACGGTGCCGGCGTAGTTGGTCGTGGCCGACGGGCCGAGGGTCACCGGCGAGGAGCACCCGGTGTCCGACACGGCGTAGCCCTCCCAGTAGAAGAAGTGGCCGCCGCCCGAGGCCATGGCCCGGGCGAAAGCGGCGCCGGCACTCGATCCGCCCGACGGCGCCGTCGTGGGAGGCGCCCCACCGACGAGGGTGGCCGGTACGCCGTAGACGGTGCAGAACCCTTCTGATTTCGACTGCTGGTCGTCGGCCCATGTAGCCGGATCGGAGTCCACGCACTGGTAGCTGCCGTCGATGACGGTCGGGTGGGCCCCCTGCGCCACGTCGGCGGTCCAGTTGACGTTCGGGGCGCCTCCCTGGCCCGAGCTACCCGTGGCGTGGAGAGGACCGACCGTGGTCGCCGCGGGGGCTACGACGGTTCCGGTGCTGCGCAGGCCGATCTGACCGGGCGGGGCGCCCAGCCCGTTGTTCCAGTGGTAGGTGTCCATCTGGGTCAGGCAGAAGGCATGGCCGCCGGTGGAGAAGCCCGGGGGGTGACCGCCGTTCTGGACGCCGCCGCCGTTGCTGTTGTCGAAGACGGTCACCTGGTTGCCGTGGCACTCGAAGAAAGGCGCCGCCGCGGTTGCCGGCTTGGCGGCGGTGGTGGAGGACGAGGATGAGGAAACGGGCTTGACGGTGGTGGCCGTCAGGACCTTGGGACCGGAGTGCGGGCCCGTTGTCACGGCTACCCCGATGCCGGTCGCGCCGCCGACGATGACCAGGCCCCCGACGACGGCGCCGGCCATCGGCGTCCGCACCCGACGGCGGATGCGGCGGTGCCATGGGGGCCGGGGGTGGGGACGGTCGGGCGCGGAGGTCGGATGGGTCGGATGTGTCGTCGGATGGGTGGTCGGATGGGTGGTCGGATGGTCGGTGGAGGTTTGCGGATGGGGCGTGGTGCCGCCCGCCGTCTGGGGCGTCGTGCCGCCGGCGGTCTGGGGCGTCGTGCCGCCGGCGGTCTGGGGCGTCGTGCCGCCCGCCGTCTGGGGCGTCGTGCCGCCCGCCGTCTGGGGCGTCGTGCCGCCCGCCGTCTGGGGCGTGGTGCCGCCGGCGGTCTGGGGCGTGGTGGCGCCGGGCGCGCCGGGCGCGCCGGTCGCGGCCCGCAGTGCCTCGGCACCGAGGATCACCCCTCCCCCACCGGCCGCCACGGCGGACGCCCGCACAGAGGTGAGCCGGGCGACGAGGTGGGCGACTCGGCCACCGGCGTCCTCGGCACCGGCCAGCCGGGCCAAGTGCTCGTCGGCCCCGGCGATGACCTCGCGGGCCGGACGCGGTGAGCTCGGCAGGTCCTCGAGGAACCGCTCCGCCGCCCCGATCGGACCCACCCCGGGGTCGTTCACGTCAGCAGCTCCGTACGCAGTTGATGTTCGCGGCGGCTACCTGTGAGACGGCGGCGGGATGCAGCTGGACCGGGTCGCTCGAGTGGTTGATGCCGGTCGACGGCTCGTAGAAGTAGATGTAGACGGCGTCGGTAGCGCCCGTCGTGGCGTACTCCCGCATGAAGCTGGACACGGTGGTGCCGCTGACCACCGTCGTGTACTGCGAGGAGGTGACCTGGCTCACGCCCCAGATGATGTCCCCGGCCTGGATCCCGGCCGCCGAGGCGGGCGAGGGCCGGTTGGCACCCCCCACGCGGATCTGATCCGCCACCGCGGTCACCTCGACCCCGGTCAGCGGGACGACCGTGCCGTTGGGATCGGACACCGTCAGCTGCTGGCCCGACTTGCCCTTGACCGGCCCCCCCGTCGCGGCCACTGCAATACCGAGATACGGAGTGGTACCCCCGCCCACAGACCCGATCGTGGTCGGTGTTCGGGAAACCGTGGTCGCCGGCTGGGAAACCGTCGTGGAGGCGGCGGCCGGGTGCTTGCCCGAAGGGCGGGTGACGCCGTAGGCGATTCCCGCCGCGGCCAGGATGGCCACCGCGGCGGCCGCCGCCAGCGCCCGACCGGTCAGGACAGGAAGTTCCCGCCGCCGGGGCTCGTCCTTCGCGGCGGGCGGCGCGGTCGCGGTTGATGCGGTGTCAGTCGGGGTAACGGCCGGCCGGGCCGACGAGGCGGTCATGTGCGTGGCCATCGCCTCGACGTCGGCCTGGTCGGCTACCGCCGCGCCGCGGGCGACGACCGTCTTCGGTTCGTCGATCATCTGGACGTTCGAGCCGAACCGCTCCGCCACCATGCGTTGGACCAGAGGTATCCGGCTCGACCCACCGGCCAGGAATATCCCGCTCAGCTCTTCGGGCCGGGTGCCGGCGGCCCCGATGGTGT
>DATGAX010000628.1:0-3905 GCA_035312965.1 Acidimicrobiales bacterium | reverse complement strand
GAACCCTAGGTGGTCGCCAAGCGGCCTCCGTGGGCCTGCCTTCACCCCGGGCGCGCCGGCAGGCCACGCTGTCACCTCGACCAGGGTGCCCAGACGTTGAGACGATGAAGGAGGCTCGCCACCACCGATGAACGTCCCTCGTCAGCCTGCCCGCAGCGCAGACGAGCTGCTCGAACTCGTCTACGACCGCGCCGCCACCTACCGCCGGAGGCGCCGGTTGCAGGCGGCGCTCGCCGTGGCAGTCGTGCTCAGCGTCGGCGCCGCCACCGTCGCCGAGGTGTCCCGCAGCAGCAAGCCCCACACGGGTCTGCAGGTGGCGGGCCAGCCTGCGCCGTCACCCTCGGAGCGGGTGGTGGCGGCCGAGCCCGGCCACCTCCCGGCGCCCGTCAGCGCCAGCGCGACCACCAAGAGAGGGGGGACCGCGGGACTGCCCAGACCGGCTGCCCCGGCCGTGCCCGCCCTGGCGCCCGGCGTGATAGCGACAGTCAGCGACGGGATAGGGAGGGGCTCCGGACGGGCGGTTGGCCAGGAGGCGGCCGGTCTGGTGGTCTCCGGGACCACCCTCTACGTGGCCGACCGGGCCGTGGGGGTCCTGCGCGCCCTGGACCTGCGCACGGGCACCGAGAGGGTCACCGCCGGGAACGGCCAGCTCAGCGCCGTCCGCCCGGATGGTCCCGCACCGGGCGACGGCGGGCCCGCCACCGCCTCGCCGCTTTCCCCCAACGCTGTGGCGGCCGCTCCGGGCGGGATTGTGTACGTCGCCGAGGCCCGGCGGATCCGGCGGATCGACGCCGCCGGCCGCATCACCACGGTGGCGGGGGGGGTTCCCAGCCGGGCCGACCTCGACCAGCCCCAGCCCCAGGACAGCCCGGACGGGACGCCCGCCGCCCAGAGCACCCTCGGGGCCGTGCGGGGCCTGGCCGCCGACGCCGACGGCAACCTGTACTTCAGCGATGGGGACCGCGTCCGTCGAGTGGCCACCGACGGGCGGCTCGTCACCGTGGCCGGCGGCAACGGGCCCGGCTCGGCCGGCGACGGCGGTCCCGCCACCTCCGCGCAACTGCACGCTCCCGCGGCTCTGACCTTCGGCGGCCAGGGGGACCTGTTCATCTCCGATCCTCCCGAGAACCGGGTGCGCCGCCTCGACCACGCCACCGCCACCATCACCACCGTGGCCGGGGACGGCCGAGTGGGCCAGGACGGCGACGGCGGTCCGGCCACATCGGCGGCGCTGGGAGGGCCCCAGGGCATCGGAGTGGACACCGGCGGAGGGCTCGACATCGCCGTCGGGCCCTGCGTGCGTCGGGTCGACCCCGCGGGCACCGTCGCCACCGTCGCCGGCCAGTGCGCCGACGCCACGCCCTCCTACGCCGGAGACAACGGATCCGCGACTCGCGCTCACCTCGCCGGCGCGGCCCTGGCCACCTCGCCAGCGGGGCCCATCTACGTGGGTGGATTCGTGGTGCGCGCCATCAAGCTGGGCGGGGCGATCACCACCGTCGCCGGCACCAACACCACCACGGGCGCCTTCCCCGCCCCCCTCGACGCGGCCGAACCGGGCCTGGCCACGGCGGTGGCGACCCAGCCCGACGGCACCGTGTGGCTCCTGGCCGACGGGGGCAACAGCCTGTTCCGCACCTCGGCCGGCGGATCGCTCGAGGAGCTCGCCAGCGGGTTCGTGCTCGCCGATCCCAGCTGCAGCTCGCTGGGCAGCCCCTGCCCGGGCGGCTTCCTGGGCGCCCTGGGTCTGGCGGTCGAGCCCGACGGCACCGCCTTTGTCGCCGACGCCGGGCGCTGTCGCGTCTTCCGGGTGGTGCCGGGCCAGGCCCCGGCCCCGGTGGCCGGGGGGACCATCTGCGGCAGCGGGGGCGACGGCGGCCCCGGCCTCTCGGCCCTCCTCAACCGGCCCGCCGGGGTGGCCACCGACGGCCATGGGTCTCTCTGGATCGCCGACACGGGCAACGGCGCCATCCGTCGCGTCGACCCGGCCGGCACCATCACCACGGTTGCCTCCGGGCTGGGACACCCGGCGGCGCTGGCCTTGAGATCCGACGGCGCCCTGGCGGTGGCCGACGGTGCCTCAGGCGCGCTCACGCTCATCGGCGCCGATGGCCATGCACGGCAACTCCGTCCTCCGCAGGGGGTCGGGCAGACCGGCACCGGTTCGAGCGGCATCGCCTTCGGGGCTCACGGCGAGGTGGTGGTAGCCGACATGGGTCGCTGCCAGGTGCAACGGATCGACGCCGACGGGACCATCTCCCTCGTCGCCGGACGCCAGGCGGAAGGGCGTGGCGTCTGCGGTAGATCAGGTGACGGCGGCCTGGCCAGCGAGGCGGCCCTCGACCGCCCCGCGGGCGTGGCCTTCGGACCCCGGGGCGCTCTATGGATCGCCGACGGACGCGGCCTTCGGGTGATCGGTGGCCCGAGGTCGTGACCCCGCCCACCGCCCTCCAAGCAGCCCCCTCCATCCCCCGATCGGGGGTATGGGCACCCATATCGTCGCCGGCGGAGGATCACGTGAGCGAGCGCCAGGCAGGCGACGACGACTTCGAAGCGGTGTTCCGCGACCTCCTTCCCACCGCCATCGCCGCCGCCCAACGGATTCTGGGCGAGCGAGCCGCGGCCGAGGACGCGGCGGCCGAGGCCTTCGCCCGGGCCTACGTGGCCTGGCGGCGGGTGAGCGCCCTTCCGTACCGCGACGCCTGGATCCTCCGGGTCACGGTCAACCAGGCCATCGACGCGGCCCGCCGTCGGCCCCGCTGGCTGCCGGTCTCTCCGACGTCGGATCCGTCCGACCCGGTTGCCACCCGCCTCGCGCTGGCGCAGGCCCTTCGGGCATTGCCCCGACGCCAGCGCGACGTAATAGTGCTTCGGCACCTCGGTGGCTTCTCCGAAGCGGAGGTGGCTGAGGCGCTCGACCTATCCGAGAACACCGTCAAGACGCACAACGCGCGGGGCATGGCGAAGCTACGCGAGCGCCTGGACACCTTGAGTCTGGACTAGGAGGCCGTGCGGTCGCCCCGGGTCAGCCAGCCCTACGCGGCCATTCCGGAGATCGGCCGGTTGAGGCGGATCGATCCGGTCGACCCGTAGAACCCCGCATCTCCGAACGAGAAGATCCCCCCGTCGGCGGCGACCAGCCAGTAGCCAGCGCCATCCGGCGTCCTGGCCATGCCCACGATTGGCTGGTTGAGGTGGACCGCGCCCATGGAGCCGAAGAAGCGGGCGTCGCCGAAGGCGAAGATCCCCCCGTCGGCGGCGACGAACCAGTAACCGTGGCCTGACGGCGTCGGCGCCATGCCCAAGATGGGCTGGTTCAAGCGCTGCGCCCCGGTGGAACCGAAGAAGGCGGCGTCGCCGAAAGAGAAGATGCCGCCGTCCCGGGCGAGAAGCCAGTAACCGTGGCCTGACGGCGTCGGCGCCATGCCCACGATGGGCTGGTTCAAACGCTGCGCCCCGGTGGAACCGAAGAAGGCGGCGTCGCCGAAGGAGAAGATTCCGCCGTCGGCCGCCACGAACCAGTAGCCGGCCCCCGCAGATGGCTGCCCGGATGCCGTCGTCGCCGCACCGGCGGGGCCGGCCGAGCCGCCCGGCGAGGGCTGCAACTGTGGCTGGGGCGGCGGCAGTCCCGCCTGAGGGGTACCGCTGGCGGACGGCGACGGAGCCGAGGGACCGGCCTTGTTGGTGGCGGTGATGACGAAGCTGTGCTGCACCCCGTTCTGCAGGCCGCCCATCAGCAACGAGTTCTTGGATCCGTCCACGCTCGCGGTCAGGCCCTGAGGCGACTCGGTCACGGTGTACTGCGTGATGCGCGCACCCTGGTCGTCGCCGGGCTGCCACTGGATCAGGGCGGTGGTGTCGCCGGGATTCACCCGAAGATCGAAAGGCGGCAGAGGGATGTTGTA
>DATGAX010000627.1:0-2847 GCA_035312965.1 Acidimicrobiales bacterium | reverse complement strand
TGCGGCCGGGGGTGGCCGGGTTGTCCGAGCACATCAAGGTGCGCAGCATCGTCGGGCGCTGGCTGGAGCACTCGCGGGTCTACTACTTCGGGGACGGCTCGCCGACAGGGGATCTGGCCGGGGGGGTGTGGCTGATCGGCTCGGCCGACATGATGGACCGCAACCTCAACCGGCGGGTCGAGTCCCTCGTGCCCATCGAGTCCACCGAGCTGCAGGGCCGTCTGCAGGAGATCGTCGAGACGGAACTGGCCGACGACGTGCGGGCGTGGGAGCTGGCCCCGGACGGCTGCTGGCACAAGTTGCCACCGGTGGCGGGGATCGACGCCCACCAGCGCTTGCAGGACCTGGCCGTGGCCCGGGCCCGCCGGCGCATCGAGTCGGAAGTGATGCCGGCCCGGTGACCCGCCGGTGAGCGTCGGCGACCCGGTTCTGGCCGCCGGGGGGGTGGTGTGGCGGCGCAACGGATCGGGCGAGCTGGAGGTGGTGCTGATCCACCGGCCCCGCTACGACGACTGGAGTCTGCCGAAGGGCAAGCTGGATCCGGGTGAGAGCGACGAGGACGCCGCCCGCCGGGAGGTGCTCGAGGAGACGTCGCTGGCCGTCGATCTGGGGCCCGAGCTGCCCACCACCACGTACCTGGACCGCAGCGGCAAGCGCAAGCGGGTCCGGTACTGGGCCATGACGGTGACGCCGGGCTCCGCCGACGTCAGCGCGGCCAACGAGGTGGACCGGGCGGAGTGGGTGCCGCTGGCCGATGCGGCGGGCCGGGTCAGCTACCCCCACGACCGGGATGTCCTGACCGCGCTGTCAGATGCTCTGCGGTAGGAGCAGCACCACGTTCTCGAAGCAGAACCACAGAGGGACGAGGCAGACGCCGATCCCGACGGTGTAGGCCCCCAGCCGGCGCCACTTGCGCGACCGGTTGATGGCCAGACGGGTCAGCACCCACAGGCCGACCACCACCAGCCCGTAGAGGACGGCCGGCGTCGTGGCGCTGGAGCGGCCGTTGCCCAGGTTGGCCGAGGCCGGCCCGTCGTCGGCCAGCACGCTGGTCTTGGTCGTCACCACCTGGGGCGGGGCCTTGACCGCCCCGGCCTGGCCCCGCAGCTTGGCGAACACGATGAGCCGCGAGGTGGCCGAGAAGCGGGGGTTGCAGGTGGTGAGCGTCAGCTGGGCGAACGTGGTGGGGGCCAGGACCGAGACGTCGGTCGGGCTGACCACCACGGGGGCCCGGTCGACGATGTAGTCCCAGGTGCGGTCGTTGAGGTCGGTGAGGCGTACGAGGTCGCCGGACTTCAGTTGGTTGAGCTCGAAGAACGGGGCGCCGTAGGTGGTCCGGTGGCCGGCGATGGCCACGTTGCCCACCTGGCCCGGGTAGGCGGTCCCGGCGTAGTGCCCCGGGCCCCGCCGCAGGTCGGCCTCCTCGGTGCCCTCGACGACGTACTTGTCGACCCCGATGGCCGGGATCACCAGGTGGTCGATGGCCCCGCCCGGCGGCACGGACGGGAGCACGTCGGCCGGCGCCGTCTTGACCTCGGTGGCCGCGGGGGCGGTGGTGCTCGCCGTGGCCACCGCCGTCTTGAACTGCTTGGCCAGTTGCGACTGGTTGCGAGCCTCGGTGAGGTTGGTGCCCCACAGCTGGTAGACGACGAAGAGGAGGACGATCACGCCCAGAGTGATGAGACCCAGGCCCACTTCCCTGATCCCGCGTCTCACCGGCCCCAAGGGAGCTGCCACCGGGCCAGGTTAAGCGGCGGTGGGCCGCGGCGGGCGGCGCCCCCGGTACGACTCCCCGCGCCGGCTCGTCTGGCACACTGTGGCCGATGCCGGTGACGGTCGTCCGCCACGCCCACGCCCTCTCCCGCTCCGAGTGGGAGGGCGACGACGCAGCGAGGATGTTGTCCCGGCAGGGGATCAAGCAGGCCCGGCTGCTGGCGGCCCGGCTCATCGAGCTCAAGCCCAGCCGCGTCCTGTCCAGCCCGTACGTCCGCTGCATGGACACCGTCCGCCCACTGGGTGCGGCGGCCGGTCTGGCCGTCGAGGGGGACGACCGGTTGGCGGAGGGTGCGGGGCGGCAGGCGGTGGAGTTGGTGCGGTCGCTGTCGGCCGCCGGGGAGGACGCCGTGCTGTGCAGCCACGGCGACGTGATCCCGGAGATCCTGGCCACGCTGGCCAACGAGGACCGGGTGGACCTCGGCCCGGCACCCAAGGTCGAGAAGGCGGGGATCTGGCTGCTGTACGGCGAGGGGGGCCGGTTCTCCTCGGCGACCTACATCAAGCCGCCGAAGGTCTGAGCCGCCGCCTTCCGGGCCGCCGCCTTCCGGGCCGCCGCTCCGGGCGGGCCGGCGGTACCGGGTGCTACCGCCGGCGGCCCTTCCGCTTCATCGGGCCGCGGGGCAGGATGTCGTCGTCGGAGGGGTTCCACGCCGCCAGGGGGACGGCGGGGCGAGCCGGGGCGGCCGGGGCCGGAGGGGGCGGGGCGGGCTGGACCTCGGCCGTCGGGGGGTCGGCCGGACCCCGGCGGGTCGGGCGGCGCAGCTGGATGGTGGCCTCTTCGACCGGTTCGTCCAAGTTGGACGAGACGCCGGCCATGCCCGACACGCCGGGCAGCGGGCGGGCGCCCAGGCCGCCGGCCAGGCCCGGGTTGGCGGGCGGCGGGCGCAGCCCGGAGACCGACCCGCCCACGCCGCCGGTGCCGGGGGACATCGGGGACAGGCCGTTCGAGATGCCGCCGGCCAGGATGCTCGGTCCGGTGCGGGGGGTGGGGACGGGGCGGGGGCCGCTGGGGGCGGGGGCGCTCGGCGGAGGCGGCGCGGCGGCCGGGCCGCCGGTGCGGCCGAAGGGATT
>DATGAX010000626.1:0-3450 GCA_035312965.1 Acidimicrobiales bacterium | reverse complement strand
TCCGTCCTCATCGGGCTTCCGGTGGGCATCCTGGCCGGGAAGCGGCCCGGCACCGTGGCGGACCGATCGGCCACGGTGGCGTCCAGCGCCGGGATAGCCATACCCGACTTCTGGTTGGCCATCCTCCTCGCCGTCGTCTTCGCGGTGAAGCTGCACCTGCTGCCCGATCTCGGCTACGTCGGACTGACCCAGTCTCCCTGGGGGTGGTTCGAGCACCTGCTGCTGCCGTGGCTGGCGCTCGGGGTGGCGGGTGGGGCGACGCTGGCCCGGCAGGTGAGAGGTGAGTTGATCGACGTCCTCGACCAGGACTACATCCGCACGGCGCGATCGCTCGGGATACCGGAACGGCAGGTGATCGGCCGCCTGGCCCTCAAGAACGCCCTCACCCCGGCGATGACGATCATCGGCATCCAGTTCGCCTACCTGCTGGGTGGCACGGTCATCATCGAGCAGATCTTCTCGATCCCCGGTCTCGGGAGCCTGATGCTCCAGGCCATAGACACCAAGGATCTCCCCGTCATCCAGGGGGTGGTGCTGCTCACCGCCGTGATCTTCGTGGTGGTCAACCTCCTGGTGGACGTCTCCTACGGCTTGCTCAACCCCAAGGTCCGGGTGGCATGACCACCGTCATCTACGACGACCACGTCCAGCTGCCGACGGGCCGGCGGCGCCTGCGGCGGTTCGGGCACGAGCGATTGGCCGTGGCCGGGGCCACTTGCGTGCTTGTCGTCCTCCTGGCCGCGGTGTTCGCCCCCGCGCTGGCCCCCTACTCGCCGAACGCCAACTTCCCCTACATCAACGCCGGCCCGTCGGCCGCGCACTGGCTCGGCACTGACGACATCGGCCGGGATCTGATGAGCCGCCTCATCTTCGGCGCCCGCATCTCCCTCGAAGCAGCCGCCATAATCGTGTTCCTGGCCCTGCTCATCGCGGTGCCCGTAGGGCTGGTGGCCGGCTACTTCTCCGGCCGCACCGACAACGCGATCATGCGGGTCATCGACGCGCTGTTCGCCTTCCCGCCGCTGATCCTGGCCATCACCGTCGCCGCGCTGCTCGGGCGCAGCCTGCACAACGAGTCCATCGCCATCGCCGTCACCTTCATACCCGGGCTGACCCGGGTGGTCCGGGGCCAGGTCCTGTCGGTGCGCGAGGAGACGTACATCGAGGCGTCCCGCTCCGTCGGAGCCGGCCCCATCCGCATGATCGGCCGGCATGTGCTGCCCAACGTGGCCTCCCCTCTGATCATCCAGTCGGCCGTACTGCTGGGCTATGCCCTGCTGGCGGAGGCCGGATTGAGCTTCCTGGGTCTGGGCGTGCAGCCGCCCAGCGCGAGCTGGGGGGTGATGCTCCAGGAGGCGTACCAGTTCGTGCTCAGCGATCCCTGGGCCACCGTCGTCCCGGGCCTGGCCATCGCCCTGACCGTCCTGTCATTCAATCTGGTGGGCGACGGGTTGCGCGACGTCCTCGGCCGGGAGCGGGCATGACGGCGGCGCCGTGGCTGGAGCAACCGGAACCACGGGCCGAAAAGCCGTTGTTGCAGGTGGACGGACTCAATGTCGAGTTCCGGTCCGGCGGGGCTTGGCACGCGGTGGTGGAGGACGTGGCGTTCGAGATCGCCCCGGGCGAGACGCTGGGCCTGGTGGGTGAGAGCGGGTGCGGCAAGACGGTGTCCTCGCTGGCCGTCATGGGGCTCATCCCGCCCGGAAGCGGTCGTATCAGCGCGGGGTCCGTCTTTTTCGAGGAGAAGGACCTGCTCCGCATCGAGCCCGAGGAGCTGCGCCAGGTGCGCGGCAGCCGCATCTCGATGGTCTTCCAGGAGCCGATGACCAGCCTCAACCCGTCGTTCACCGTCGGCGACCAGATCGCGCTGGCCGTGCGTTCTCATCGCCGTGTATCGAAGGCGGACGCCAGGGCCCGGGCGGCCGAGGCGCTCGACCGGGCCGGCATACCCGACGCCCATCGCCGGCTCGACGATTATCCCCACACCTTCTCCGGCGGCATGCGCCAGAGGGCGATGATCGCCATGGCCCTGGCGTGCGAGCCGCAGCTGCTCATCGCCGACGAACCCACCACCGCCCTGGACGTGACGGTCCAGGCCCAGATCCTCGACCTGCTGCGGTCTCTGCAGGACGACACCGGCATGGGGATGCTGTTCGTCACCCACGACCTCGGAGTGGTTGCCGACATCTGCGACCGGGTGGCCGTCATGTACGCCGGCCAGATCGTCGAGACGGCCCGCACGGAGCAACTGTTCTCCCGGCCCCGTCACCCCTACGCCGACGGGCTGCTGGCCTCGATGCCCCAACGGGCGGCACCCGGTCACCGGCTGCCGGTGATACCCGGGCGGGTCCCCGCCGCGGGCCGGATGCCGAGTGGATGCCGGTTCCGCAACCGCTGCTCCTGGGCCGAAGCGGCCTGCGAGGAGCCCGTGGGGCTCCAGACGATCGGCCCCGAGCGGACGGTCCGGTGCCGCCGCCACGACGAGCTCGTGCTGGGAGTCGTACCCGACGAGGCGGCCGGGGAGGAATCCCCCCGGGCGGTAGGCGCCGAACCGGTGCTGGTGGTCGAAGGGCTGCGCAAGGAATTCCCGGTGACATCGGGACTGTTCCGGCGCGGCCGCGGCCGGCTCACCGCCGTGGACGGGATCGACCTCAGCGTGGCGGCGGGCGAGACGGTCGGGCTCGTCGGGGAGAGCGGCTCGGGGAAGTCGACGGTCGCCCGGCTGGTGCTGCGCCTGGTCGATCCGAGCGGGGGGAAGGTCGTGGTCGGTGGTCGCGATCTGGGGGCGGCCGGAGGGCGGGCCGTCCGCCGGGCCAGAGCGGACATGCAGATGGTCTTCCAGGACCCCTACTCTTCGCTCGACCCCCGCATGACCGTCGGCCGCAGCGTCGGCGAGCCGCTCCAGATCCACCGCGGGCTGCGACGATCCGACTGCGACGAGAGGGTGGCCGCCCTGTTGCACCTCGTCGGCATCGCACCCCACATGGCGGGGCGCTTCCCCCACGAGTTCAGCGGCGGTCAGCGCCAGCGCATCGCCATCGCCCGGGCCCTCGCCCTCGAGCCCAAGCTCCTCGTGTGCGACGAGCCGGTCACCGCGCTCGACGTCTCCACCCAGTCGCAGGTCATCAACCTGCTCGCCGACCTGCAGCAGGAACTCGGCCTGGCTTACCTCTTCATCGCCCACGATCTGGCCGTCGTGCGCCACATCAGCCACCGGATCGCGGTCATGTACATGGGCCGCATCGTCGAGATCGGACCGGCTGCCGCCCTGTACGAACGCCCGACCCACCCCTACACCGAGGCGCTCCTGTCCGCCATCCCCGTCGCCGATCCCGTGGTCCAGCGCCGGCGCGAGCGGATCGTGCTGCAGGGCGAGATGCCGAGCCCGCACGATCCGCCGAGCGGTTGCCGGTTCCGCACCCGGTGCCCGTACGCCATGGACATCTGCCG
>DATGAX010000625.1:0-2431 GCA_035312965.1 Acidimicrobiales bacterium | reverse complement strand
CGATCGAAGGAACCGCCGAGACGCGCGACGGCCGGCTGTCCTGGGCCGATGTCGTCCTTCTGCATCCCGCGACCTACGGCGTGCCCGGCCTGGACACCGCGGCGGCCGTGGCCTGCATCGAGTCGGCGCCGCTGCCGGCCGCAATGTGGGAGGTACTGCGCCTCATGGCCGCTCGAGCCGACGCCGGGGCGCCTTTCCCGCCGGCCCGGCTGGCGGCCTGGATGGACGCCGGCATGTTCGCCCGGGCCACGCTGCAACGGTTCCTTCCCCTCGACGCTCTCCTGGAGGTCGTCCGGCCTGCCCTGCAGCCCTCGGCGTACCGCCGGTTGGTCCATGTGGCCCGCGCCCTACAGGCCCGGGGCGGCGGAGAAGCCGGGTGCGACACGGCCGGCATCCGCGAGCGGGTCGGAGGGAGTGGGTAGCGTCGCGCCGTGTCGTCGCTGCTGGGCCTGTACGGCGTCCTGGGGATCGCGCTCATCATCGAGCTGCTCGTGCCGGTCACGCTGGGGGCCATCTTCGTCATCGTGGTGGTGGCCACCCGCTCGGAGCCGGACCCTTCGGGGCGCCGGCCGGTCGCCGTCTTCATGCTGGCCACGTCGTTCGTGACCCTGTTCATCACCCTCTTCTCCTCCCTGGTGGCGGTGGCCGGGCTGGCGTCGCTGATCGGCCGCCGGGTCAGAGAGGCCCGCGGCGTCCACCCCGTCGGGGACCAGGTCGCCCGGCTCGAGGCGATCAGCCTGATCCTGGCGGTGACCGCCGGGGTGGCCCTCTTCCTCCACGTGCGGCGGGCCCTGGCCGAAAGCCGCGCCGAGGCCGCGGAGGCGGCCAAGGCGTCAGAGGCGGAAGAGGCGATGGTGGACGAGAGGGCCCACGGCCCCGTGGTGCGGGTGTGGCAGAGCTACACCGCGGCCGTCAGCTTCGTATGCGTGATGATCGCCATCTTCGCCATCGTCGTCGCCGTCTACCAGATCTTCCGCGTGGCCGGACCCGGGGTGTTCGATCCCGGCTCCACCAGCCGGGTGGGCGCGGTGCGCATCCTCCTGCCCAGCCTGTACATCGCGGCGGCAGCCCTGGCCGTGATGATGCGCCACCAGCGGGCGCGGGTGCGGCCCCTACCCCCGGCCCCCGAAGCGCCCTTCGGCGCCGACCCGGGAACGGGGGGCGGCCCGGGCGCCTTCGCCGAAGGAGCCACCGGGACGTCGCTGCTGCTGTCCGACCCGGGGTCGGCGGGTCCGAACCCGTACGGCACGACCGAGCACTGACCCCCGCCCCGGCCACCCCGGCCCGCCCGCACGGAACACATCGCCCAGAGGTGACGTTCGGTGCCCTTCGCTTCAGCCGGGCCTAATAGCCGCCGGCCGTCGTGCCGAGTCTGCTGACAACACTCTTTCCGAGGAAGTCCATGAACCCGTTCGCAATGTGGCTGGCCATCTGGATGATCGAGGTCTCCATGTATGCGACCATCCGCATCCGCCCGCACCCGTAACTCCACGGGCCGGCCGTCCGGCCGTCCGCCGGCGGGCGAAGCTTGCGGTGGTGGTGGTGGGCGCAGAGGGAATCGAACCCCCGACCCCGTGCGCGTCATGCACGTGCTCTAACCAACTGAGCTATGCGCCCGCGAAGCGGCCTCTGAACATATCACGGCCCCATCCGTGCTCCATATACCGGTCCGGGGGGCCTCTAGGCTGGCGCCGGTGCCGGCCGCCCTCTTGTCCTACATCCCGAGCCCCTCCACCAACGGGATCAGCATCGGGGGCATCCGCCTGCATCTGTACGGGCTGATGATCGCCCTTGGGATCGCCGCCGCGGTGTGGCTGGCCCAGAAGCGGTGGGCCGCCTTAGGCGGCCGGGCCGGGACCATGTCGGCCCTCGCCGTCTGGGGCGTACCGGGCGGGCTCATCGGGGCCCGGGTCTACAGCCTGGTCACCAGCTGGCAGGCCGACACGTCGGGACACTGGCTGTGGGCATTCGAGATCTGGCGGGGCGGCCTGGGGATCTGGGGTGGGGTGGCCGGCGGCATCGCCCTCGGCGCGGTCGGCGCCCACCGGGCCGGCCTGCGGCTGGCCCCCCTCGTGGACTGCGCGGCGCCCGCCCTCGCCCTGGCCCAGTCCATCGGGCGCTGGGGCAACTACTTCAATCAGGAGCTCTACGGCTGGCACTCCTCGCTGCCCTGGGCGGTGCGCATCGACCACCCCAACGGTCCGGGTTCGCCGCCCGCCACCTTCCAACCGACCTTCCTGTACGAGTCCGTTTGGGATCTCGTGGTGTGCCTCCTGGTCATCCAGGTGGAGCGGCGGCTGCGGATCCGCCGGGGCTACCTGATCGCCTCGTACGCCGCGCTGTACACCTTCGGCCGCTTCTTCACCGAGTGGATGCGGGTGGATGCCGCCCACCGCTTCCTCGGACTGCGCCTCAACGACTGGACCAGCAT
>DATGAX010000624.1:0-2363 GCA_035312965.1 Acidimicrobiales bacterium | reverse complement strand
GACGAACCGCCCATCCCGCCGCACGTGACGTTCGAGCAGGCCGAGGCGCTGATGAAGTCCTTCGCCAAAGACCCCGCGGGCGGATGGGTCGGCACCCTCGCCGGTTTCCGCGAGGTGCTCCAGGAGTTCGTCCCGAGCCGGTAGATGATGGCCCCTTCGAGCACAACCGAGCGCGTGGCGTACGGAATCGACCGCTTCCTGCGCAACGTCGAGCACGGCCGGTTCGAGCGGTCTCTGTCCGGCCTGACCGCCGCCGCCGCCGCGGTCACCACGGCCGAGATCTACTTCGAGCACTACCGGGCCAGCTTCGGCGACAAGTGGATGTGGAGCCCGATCGTCGTGACCCCCCCGGTGATCGTGGCCGGGATCATGGGCGTCCAGAGCCGGCGGTGGGCCAAGACGGCGCTGCCGGTGACCGCCGCCATCTACACCCTCAATGGCCTGTTGGGCGAGTACTTCCACGCCCGCGGCGTGGCCCGCCGTCCCGGGGGCTGGCGCATGGCGTCCTACAACGTGCCCATGGGGCCGCCCATCGCGGCGCCCGGTCTCATGGCCCTTGTCGGCGGTATGGGCCTGCTCGCCTCGGTGCTGCGCCGGGAGGACTGATGCCGGAACGGGATCTCAGCCGTCCGGACCACCTGCCCAACCTGAGGCCCGGGCGCCAGCCCCGAAAGCCCGGATGGCTGCCGCGGCAGCGGCGCGGCGTCACGCCGCAGATGATCGGTCGCTACCCGGACTACGACGTGTTCGACGCCCGGGACACGTGGGACCCGGCCACGGCGCGCGTGATCGATGCCCGCATGAAGATCCGTTACGGCGACCCGCTGACCTTTTTCATACCTGAAGAAGCCCCCACCGGTCGGGCGTTCTGCGACACATGCACGGCCCAGGACGGCGATCCGCGGGTTCCCGTCCTCGAGCTGGTGGACCGCAAGCTGGCCGCCGGCCAGCTCGACGGTTACCAGTACGCCGGCATGCCCGACGATCGGGACACCTGGCGGCTGGTGCTGGCCGGGCTCGACGAGACGGCGGCCGAGCGGTACGGCTGCCCGTCCTTCGCCGCCTGTGAGTGGGAGGCGGCCGAGGGCATCGTGGGCCACCTGTCGCAGGGCCTCCTGGGCGGCGGCTCGTGGGAGAAGCTGGACGTCAAGCGGGCCTGGTCGGTGTGCTCCAGGATGATCGTGTCCGCCTTCTACTCCCATCCCTGGGCCTGGAACGAGATCGGCTTCGGCGGCCCCGCCTACCCCCGTGGGTTCATGCGCATGGGCCCCGTGAGCTTCCGGGAGCCCTTCGAGAAGCCGGGCGCCACCAACGAGGATCCCGCCGCCGCGACCCGGCGAGGTGACGTTTGAACCGGCGCTGGCTCAAAGGATCGGTCGGGCCGGAGGACAACGACTCCCGCTGGCTGCTCGACCAGCACCGCCGTGATCTTCCGGGCGAGGACACGATGGTCCGCTACCCCGAAGGAGAAGAGGTGGACCTGGTGGTGGTCGGCGCCGGGGCGGGAGGCTCGGTTCTGGCCCAGCGCTTGGCCCGCCGGGGCTGGAGGATCGTGATCCTGGAGGCGGGCCCGTTCTGGCACCCCGACGAGGACTGGGTGTCCGACGAGGCGGGCAGCCACCCCCTGTACTGGACGGAGAAGCGCATTGTGGGCGGCTCGGACCCCATCGAAATGGGCAAGAACAATTCCGGCCGCGGCGTCGGAGGATCCATGGTGCACTACGCCGGCTACTGCCCCCGCTTCCATCCGAGCGACTTCGCCACCCGGACCATCGACGGGGTCGGTGCCGACTGGCCCATCGGCTACCGCGACCTGGTCGGCCACTACGAGCGGGTGGAGCGGGAGCTTCCCGTGGCCGGCCAGGACTGGCCCTGGCCCGAGCCGCACAGCTACCCGCACAGCCCGCACCCCATCTCCGGCTCGGCCATGCGCATGTGGGAAGGCGCCCGACAGCTCGGCATCGAGATGCGGGTCGGGCCCGTGGGGATCACCAACGGCGTGTTCGGCAACCGGCCGCACTGCATCTACCGCGGCTACTGCCTTCAGGGCTGCAAGGTGAATGCCAAGGCCAGCCCGTACGTCACCCACCTGCCCGACGCCCTGGCTCACGACGTGGAGATCCGGGCCGGTTGCATGGCTACCCGGGTCGAGATCGACCAGGCGAGCGGCCGGGCCACCGGCGTGGTGTACGTGCGCGACGGTGAGCGCACCGAGCGCTTCCTCGCCGCCCGCGTGGTCGCCGTCGCGTGCTACTCCATCGAGACGCCCCGGCTCCTGCTCAACTCGGTGTCGGCCCGGTTCCCTCACGGCGTGGGCAACGACGACGATCAGGTCGGCCGCTACGTCATGGTGCAGGGCGCGT
>DATGAX010000623.1:0-11552 GCA_035312965.1 Acidimicrobiales bacterium | reverse complement strand
CCGCGTGGGACGATTGGGGCGGACCGGGGGTGTATGTGGAGCTGGCGTCTCGTTGTTACGCCGACCGCGCCTTCGGTGACTTCTGGTCGCACGTGCTCGTAGCCGAGGGGGTGTGCGACGTCGGCCTGGACCCGATCGTGTCCCTGTGGGACCTGGCCGCGCTGCAGGTCATCGTGGAGGAGGCGGGCGGCACGTTCACGACCTTCGGCGGCGAGGCCCGGGCCGACGGCGGCAGCGCCATCTCCAGCAATGGGCTGCTGCACGACGAGGTCCGAGGCATTTTGTCCCGAGGCTCGGCATGACCGCGCTGGAGCCCACGCCCCGCACGACGGTCCGGCGCGGCAAGGACCGGGCCGAGTACGACCGGGCCACGATCGACGCCATCCTCGACGAGGCCTTCGTCTGCCACGCCGCCTGCGCCGTCGACGGCACCGTGTGGATGATCCCCACCGCCTTCGGGCGGGACGGCGACCGGCTCCTCTTGCACGGCGCGGCGGCGAACCACGTACTCCGGGCGGCCGCCGCCGGAGCCGAACTGACAGTGACGGTGACACTTGTGGACGGCCTGGTGCTGGCCCGCTCCGTCTTCAACCACTCCATCAACTACCGCTCGGTCACCCTGTTCGGCCACGTCACCGACATCACCGACCCGGCCGGGAAGGAAGCCGCCCTCGAACGGATCGTCGAGCACATGCTGCCCGGACGAAGCGACGAGGCCCGTCGCCCCAACACCGTCGAGCTGGCCAAGACGCGGGTCGTCAGCCTGCCCATCGACGAGGCTTCGGGCAAGGTCCGCACCGGCGGTCCGCACGACGACGAACCCGATCTCGACCTCCCCGTATGGGCCGGCGTGCTTCCCCTCCGCCTGACCGCGGGCGAGCCGGTGGCCGATCCCGGCGCCGGTGCCGGGGTGTCCCGCTCTGTGAACCAGCCGGCGCGGTGGGGGCCGCCTACTGCCTGAGACCAGGGTGGTTCCGGGCCAGCATCGGCACCAGGAGCCGTTTCGGCGTGAGGTGGGCCAACATGGCGCCCACCCGGTTGGCCTGGCCCGGAATGACCACGGCGGTGCCGCGGTCGGCGCCGTGCACGGCGGCGCGGGCCACCGCGCCGGCCGGCTCCCACATGACCTTCGGCAACGTCTTCTCGGCGTCCTCCTTGCTGAAGCCGGCCGCCTCGCCGAAGCCGGTGTCGACCGGGCCGGGACACACCGCGGTGGCGGTGACGCCGGTACCCCGCAGCTCCCCGGTGAGGGCCCTCGTGTACGAGAGGACGAACGCCTTGGCTGCGCCGTAAGCAGCCTGCCCGGGTAGGGGCTGGAAGGCCGCGGTGGAGGCTACGTTGATGACGGCGCCGCGCCCCCGTTCGACCATGCCGGGCAGGAAGCGGGTGCACAGGTCGACCACCGCGGCGACGTCGACTTCGACCAGGTTGAGCTCGGCGTGGGGGTCGGCCCGGTGGACGGGGCCGAGGGTGGAGAAGCCGGCGTTGTTGACGAGGATGTCGGGCTCCAGGCCGAGGCCGTCGATGCGGTCCAGCAGCTCGGCCCGGGCCGTCGGGTCCGAGAGGTCGGCCGGGAGCACCTCGACGCGCACGCCTTTGGCGGTCAGCTCCTTGGCCAGGACATCGAGTCGGTCGGCCCGCCGGGCGACGAGCGTCACGCCGTGGCCCCGCCCGGCCAGCTCCCGGGCGATCTCCTCGCCGATGCCGGACGACGCCCCGGTGACTACAGCGGTGCTGTCATAAGACGGTGAGGGAAGGCTCATGGCGCCACCGTAGATCCACCGGCCTAGTGTCATGACCGTGGCGACGGTGATCGGTCCGGGCGTGGTCGAGATAGACACCCTGCTGGGCGGATGGGCCCGCGTGACGGCCGGGTACCTGATCCAGGGGCCGGCGCCGGTCCTCATCGAGACGGGCAGCCAGTCTTCGGTGCCCGCCCTGCTCGACGCCCTGCAGGCGCTCGGGATCGGCCCTGCCGACCTGGCCGGCGTGGCGGTGACCCACATCCACCTCGACCACGCCGGCGGGGTGGGGGACGTGGCCCGGGCGTTCCCCAACGCCACCGTGTACGTGCACGAGAAGGGGGCCCGCCACCTGGTCGACCCCGGCCGGCTCGTCCGCTCGGCCGCCCTGGTCTACGGCGATCTGCTCGACAGCCTCTACGGCCGGCTGGACCCCACCCCGGCGGAGCGGGTGCACGTGCTGGCCGACGGCGAGGAGGTGGACATCGGCGGCGGGCGTCGCCTGACCACCATCGACTCGCCCGGGCATGCCAAGCACCACCTCGGGCTGCACGACAGCGAGAGCGGCATCCTCTTCGCCGGCGACGCGGTGGGGGTCCGCCTGCCCGACGCCGGCGTGCTGCGGCCGGCCACCCCTCCGGCCGACTTCGACCTCGACCAGGCGATCAACTCCCTCCACCGCTTCGCCGCCCGGCGCCCCACCGGGATAGCCCTGGCCCACTACGGGCTGCTGGGCTCGCCGGACGAGCTGCTGGCCGAGGCCGAGGACGAGCTGCGCAAGTGGGCAGACACGGCAGAGGAGGCGTGGCGGGCCGGTCAGGACATCGCCGAGGCGCTGTCGGCCCGCTTCGGCGGGTCGTTCGCCCACCTGCCGGCCGAGCAGCGGGCCCGTATGGAGACGCTCAACGGGATCCACTCCAATGCGGCCGGGCTCCTGCGCTGGCTGGAGACCACCAAGGGGGACGGCTCCGGCGGGTGAACCTCAGTTGGCCGGGGCCAGCTGGTCCGCCCCACCCCGGAGGTACTGGGTGCGGTACAGGTCGGCGTACAAGCCGCCCCGGGTGATGAGCTCACCGTGCGTCCCCCGGGCGACGATCCGGCCGTCGTCGATGACCAGGATCTGGTCGGCGGCCTGGATGGTCGACAGGCGGTGGGCGATGACGATCGACGTGCGCCCCGCCAGCGCGGCGGCCAGGGCCTGTTGGACCAGCAGCTCGGTCTCGGAGTCGAGGTGGGCGGTGGCCTCGTCGAGGATCACCACGGCGGGATCCTTGAGGAACACCCGGGCGAGGGCCAGCCGCTGCTTCTCGCCGCCCGACAGCCGGTACCCCCGTTCGCCGACGACGGTGTCGTAGCCCTCGGGCAGGGATTCGATCAGGTCATTGATGCGCGCCGCCCGGCACGCCTCCACCAGGTCCTGGTCGCTGGCTTCGGGGCGGGCGTAGAGCAGGTTGGCCCGGATGGAATCGTGGAACAGGTGGGCATCCTGGCTGACCACGCCGATGGCGGGGCTGAGCGACGCCAGGGTGACGTCCCGCACGTCGCGGCCGTCGATGCGCAGCGACCCTTCGACCACGTCGTACAGGCGGGGGATCAGCCCCGAGAGGGTGGTCTTGCCCGCCCCCGACGGGCCGACCAGAGCGGTCATCGTGCCCGGCTCGGCCACGAACGAGACGTCCTTGAGGACCCAGGCGCCGGGCTCGGTGGGCAGCGCGTCGTCGACGGTGTCGGCCGAGCTCTCGAGCGAGGCGACCGACACGTCGGCGGCGGCCGGGTAGCGGAACCACAGGTGGTCGGCCTCGATGCGTCCCTGGACCGCGGTCAACGTCTCCGCCCCCGGCCGATCGGCCACCGCCGGCGGAGTGTCGAGCACTTCGAAGACCCGGTCGAAGCTCACCATGGCGGCCAGTACGTCCACCCGCGTGCTGGCCAGGTCGGTCAACGGGGAGTACAGGCGGGTGACGTAGGCGGCGAGGGCGACGACGGTGCCGACGGCCAGGTGCCCCGTGGCCGCCTCCCGGCCACCCAGCCAGTAGACGGCGGCCGTCCCGACCGCACCCACCAGGGCGAGGGCGGCGAACAGGTAGCGGCTCAGAAGGGCCAGGCGGATACCGGCGTCGCGCACCCCGGCGGCCCGGCGGGCGAACTCCTTCGACTCGCGGTCGGGCCGGCCGAAGAGCTTGACGAGGAGGGCGCCGGCCACGTTGAACTTCTCGGTCATGGTCACGCTCATGTCGGCGTTGAGCTGCATCTGGCGGCGGGCCAGGCGGCTGATCCGGCCCGCCATCAGCCGGTCGACCAGGATGAAGGGCGGTAGGACGAGCAACGCCAGCGAAGTGATGCCGGGGCTCAGCACGAACATCGGTACCAGGGTGGCGACGAGCGTCAGCAGGTCGGAGAGGACCGAGGCGGCCGTGCCCACGGCGTTCTGGGCGTCGAGGACGTCATTGGTCAGGCGCGACATCAGGGAGCCGGTCTGGGTGCGGGTGAAGAAGGCCACCGGCATCCTCTGCACGTGGTCGTACAGCTGTACCCGGAGGTCGTAGATGATGCCCTCGCCGATCACCGACCCGAACCACCGGTTGAGGAGGGACAGGGCCGTGGTGGCCACGGCCAGGCCGACCATGGCGGCGGCCAGCACGTCGACGACCCCTACGTCGTGGTGGACCACCCCCCGGTCGATCAGCACCTTGACCAGCAGCGGCGGCACGGACCCGATGGCGGCGCTGGCCACGATGGACACCAGATAGGCCAAGAGGCGCAAACGGTACGGCTTGAGGAAGATCCAGATCCGCTTGAGGGTGCCCGGTGTGATCGTGGCCGCCTTCAACTCGGCCACATCCCTCCGGCCGTATCGCCTCACCGGGCCACCGTTCCCACGTCAAAGAGCATCGCACGGGTTGAAACGGAACGTCGCCCACGTTTGTTCCGGGCTGGGCAATGATGGGGCCGGTGGACCTGTCCGTAGTGCTGGCCAGCAGGGGGGTCGCCCGCCGGGTGACGCGGGGCCGCCGGGACCCGAGGGCGGACCCACCGTGGGCTCCCGGCTACCCGATGGAGGGCGACCAGAGGGCAGCGCAGGCCTACCTCCGGCAGCTCCCCGTCATCGGTGGGGCGGCCCGGACACAGCCGTTCGGCTACTACCAGATCGTGCTGGACGGGCGGGTGGTCGGCGGCATCGGCTTCCACGGCCCGCCCCGCGACGGGCTGGTCGAGATCGGCTACGGCGTGGTTCCGGACGAGCGCGGCCACGGCGTGGCGACGGCGGCGCTGGCCTTGATCCTGGACGTGGCGGCCGGCTTCGAGCAGGTGAAGAGGGTGTGCGGACGCACCACACCGGACAACGTCGCCTCTCAACGGGTCATGCTCAAGACCGGGATGCAGCCGGCGGGGCGCGACCCCGACTTCTTGCACTTCGAAATCGAGATCCGCCAGTGGAACCATCAGGCCGACTCGGGCGTATGAGAGGCATGACCACTGCCATTAGATCCAGCGGAGGGCGGAGCGACAGGTCCGGGCCCTCGGCGGGATGGTGCCGTTGGGCCGGCGGGGCGGCGACGGCCGCCCTCGTGCTGGGGCTTTCGGCATGTGCCTCGACCCACCACGCAGCGGGCGCCGCGTCTGCGACGACCGCCCCGTCGAGCTCGTCGAGTACGGCGCCCGGAGGGCCGACCACGACGCCCACCTCGACGGGGGGACCCTCCACCGCGCCGACCTCGGGCGCGCCCACCCCGACGGCGCCGGCCGGGCCGGGGCGCTGCACCGCCGGCCACCTGACCGGGCAACTGACCGGGGCCAACGGGACCGCTGGGAGCATCTACTACTCACTCGTGCTCACCAATACCGGCTCGGTCACATGCATCCTGCAGGGCTACCCGGGCGTCTCGTTCGTGACCGGCTCGCACGGGCAGCAGCTCGGCGCCCCGGCCGACCGCAACAGCGGCCTGGCGCCGGACGTGACCCTGGCCCCGGGCCAGTCCGGCAAGGCGGTGCTCCAGATCACCGACGCCACCAACTTCGGCAGTGGCTGCGGGGTGACGGCCACCGACGGGCTGCGGGTGTACCCGCCCGATCAGCTGACGTCGTTGTTCATCGCCCATACCGACCGGGGCTGCGCCGACACGACCGACGTAACGCTGCACGTGGGTGCCTTCCAGCCGAGCATGTGAGGGCCTCTCGGGTCCGGGTGCGTGCCTCTGCTACGAAGGGGAGGTCAGTCCCGCTCGATCCTCTGCAACCCGCGATCGGGGGTCCAGGACTCGACCACCAGCTTGTCGGCGTCGGAGTTGAGGCCGGTGATGACGACCTCCGTTATGTCGGCGACGAACATCTCGCCTTCCGGCTGAGGGCTTTCGTGGTTCGTCCCGCCCGAGCCGCCCGTCCCGCTTGAGCCGCTCGTCCCGCTTGAGCCGCCCGTCCCGCCCGAGCCGACCGGCCCGGCCGGCGTGGCCCGGCCGCTGATCTTGGCCTCGCCCGGCCATTCGCCCTCCTTCCCGGTCTCTGGATGGAAGGTCGGACCGTGTAGGGCGAACCGGGGGTCGCGCCTCAGGTCGGCGCCCTTGCGGGCGCCGGTCATCGACCCGAACCGGAGCTCGCCGTCGGCGAACTCGCACTCGATCCCGGAGATGCGCGGCGAGCCGTCGGCCCGGAGGGTGGCGATGGTCTTGTGGCGGCCGGCGTCGAAGAGGCGCCGCACCCGGGCGGCGAAGTCCGGCTCCGCTTCTTCGATCTGCCTCCAAGCCGGCATAGGGCGGAGCGTACCGGCCTCGCTGGGCGGTGGCGACGGCGGGGCTCACCCGGGTGAAACGCACTGAAGGCCGGGGGCGGCCTCAGAAACATGACGAACGTCTCCCGGGCGACGAACGCGTGTCATGTTTCTGTCGTTCCGCAGCGGGGCCGACGGACAAGCGTTTCCCGGGCGTCCGGACGGTTGTCATGTTTCTGTTGTTCTGCAGCGGGCGGGCGGACAAACGTTTGCCGCGGCCGGAACGCTTGTCATGTTTCCGTCCTGCCGGCTCCCCCGGCGGAAATAGAAGCCCGGACAGGGAACCCCGGCCACGTCTTCGCGACCGGGGTTCCGACCGGCCTCGGCGGAGGGAGTGGGATTTGAACCCACGGTGCCCAAAGGACACAACGGTTTTCGAGACCGTCCGATTCGGCCGCTCTCGCATCCCTCCTCGCCTGGTCAGAGGAGGTTTTTGCCTCTGACCTATGTCGCTCGGACCAGATCCGAGTCTAGGTCCGGCGGTCCAGCAATCCAAGGAGCGTACCGTGGCTCACGGCACCCAGGCAGAGGTGAGCCCGGAGGTGTGGCGGCTGCGGCTCCTCGTCGGGACCGACCCGCGGCAGGAAGTCCCCGCCGGACCGGTCCGAGCCTCACAACGGACCGTTCGGGCGAGTGATGAGCGACAGTCCCGTCGCTCGGCGTGGACGGATTCGGGCTTCTCGCCCCTACATTGGGGTATGGCCCTGAACGGTGAATACGAAGCGAGCCCGTGGGAGTGGGTACGCGATCAGGTCGAGGAGTACGAGAGCTCCGGCGGTGAGAAGGGCAACACCCTTCGCGACACCGGGCTTCCTGTCGTCATCGTGACCACACGCGGTAACAAGAGCGCCAAGGTTCGGAAGATGGCTCTGATGCGCGTCGAGCACGACGGCGAGTATGCGCTTGTTGCCTCCATGGGTGGTGCACCCAAGAACCCGGTGTGGTACCACAACATCAAGGCCCATCCCGCCGACGTGCGGATCCAGGACGGTCCCGAGCCCTTCGACGTGGAGGTCAGGGAGGTCGAGGGCGACGAGCGGGCCGTGTGGTGGGAGCGCGCCGTCGCCGCCTACCCGCCTTACGCCGAATACCAGACGAAGACCGAGAGGCGAATTCCCGTTCTGGTGGCGACTCGCAGGTAACCGCGCTCCGCTCCCTGGGCGAGCCGGTCAGACGGCAGCACAGAGCATCCCAGGCACCCGTTGAGCGGTCTGGCGGCACCTTAGGAACTCGAGGAAGGTGGCCGCTGGCCACCGTCGAGCTATATGGCTACTCGCGACTTCGACCTGGGTATCACCCCGCCGGGTGGGCGTGGTGAGCTATCAAGATGGACCGGTGGCGGACCTACCCTCTCCCGAACCGGTGGCTGATCGGAGACTTCCGAGCGAGCGCAGAAGGCTGGCAATTGCCGTCTCCCTGGCGGGCGCGGTCGCAGCAGCGGCGACCCTGACCCTGCCGTGGCAGACCGTCCCGCTCCTATTCTGGATCGGTGCGGCTCTCACCTGGGTAGCCCAGGTGTGGATCGGCGTTCTCCCGCTCGATGCGGCGCACGCCAGCCGGTACGCCACGCGGGAGGACCCCCACGGAGCAGCGGCTGCGACGCTTCTGCTGTGTGCCAGCGTGGCTGCCCTCGGTGCCGTCATCTTCGGTGTATTGAAGGCGGCGCAATCCCATGGGGGTCAGAAGGTGGTGCTGCTCGCCGCGGGCATCGGCGCCATCGTGTCGTCCTGGGGCGTCGTCCACACCGTCTTCACGCTCCGCTACGCCGGTCTCTACTACAGCGGTGTCGATGGCGGTGTCGACTTCAACGAAGATGAGAAGCCCGTATACGCCGACTTCGCATATCTGGCCTTCACGATCGGCATGACCTACCAGGTCTCCGACACCGACCTGACTGCGAAGGGGTTTCGCCACACCGCCCTTCGGCACGCGTTGCTGTCGTACCTCCTCGGCACCGTGATCATCGCCGCCACCATCAATCTGGCCGCCGGCCTAGCCAAGTAGGGGCCGCTCGCGGGCCACCCGGGCGCCGTCCCGAGGTGGGATCAGCTCATGACCGCCGGCCGACGTATCCGAGGAACTTCGTCTGATCGTCCGCGTCTTCGGCAACGTCGATCTGCGGGCCGAACATGCCGTCGGCGCGCATGACCTCCTCCGGCATGCTGCCCACTGCGGAGATCATGCGTCGCAGCTGGTCCGGGTCGAGCGATTCGTCCTGGCCGGTAGCGCGGGCCAGGTCCCAGGTGTGGGTGAAGACGTCCCCGGTAACGATCATGTCGACGGTCTCAGCCAATGACTGCGTGCTGAACGGCGTCTCCACCGGCTTTGCCGAGATGGCGGGATCCGTGAGTGCCGCGGCGATGGTCGCGTGCACGGTTTCCCATGCGCCGACGGGGTCTTCCTCGACCGAAGGTACAGCTGGAAAGTCGACACCTTGCGCGCCGAAGAACTGGGGGATCCACAGGGTCACGTGACCGACCACGTCGCGCGCTGTCCAGCCCTCGCACGGCGACGGGTTGTCCCACGCATCGGCGGGTACCCCCCGGACGCGATCAGTGAACCGTCCGCCGACGCGCTCGAAGCGCTCGATGATTTCGCTCACGGCATGTCGACGATAGGACCGGGCGAGACTCATCGCGCCAATTTCGGGCAACTCGGGGCTGTGCGGGTGAGGCCTGAAGTCGCCGCACCCGGAGCGGGACATGACCTCGCCTTCTCACGGGCCCCCGGCGGCCACCTGTGAAGGATTGGCGGAAAATCGCCGGCGACTCCTCGCCGCACGTGACTACCCTGACGGGTCGTTCATCAAGAGGACCGGAGGGACCTGGCCCGACGACGGTTCGGCAACCTGCCGCCTGGCAAGGTGCCAACGCCAGGAGCGATGAGGTGAGAGGTGAGTTGCTTCCCTGATGTGCCGGAGCTGGAGGGCGACCTCGTCCGGCTGGAGCACCTGTCCAGCCGCCATGTGTCCGATCTGGCCAGCGCGGCAGCCGAGGATCGCAGCACCTACTCGTACACGTGGGTACCAACCGCCCCCGAAGTCGACGCCTATGTGGCCGCTCAGCTGGCTCGAGTCGCCAGCGGGAAGATGGTGGCGTGGGCTCAGGTACGGCGTTCCGACGACCGGGCGGTGGGGTGTACCGCCTACTGGGAGCCGCGACCCTGGCCTGATCGGTCGGAACTGCTCGCCGCGGAGATCGGCTTCACGTGGCTTGGCGCGTCGGCTCAGAGGACCGGCATCAATGTCGAGTCCAAGCTGCTCATGTTCCAGCACGCCTTCGACGTATGGGGGGTCGAACGGGTCGACTTGAAGACCGACGCTCGCAACCACCGCTCCCGCCGGGCGATCGAGGCACTGGGGGCAACCTTCGAAGGCGTCCTGCGAAGCTGGTCACCGTCGCGGGCACCCGGCGAAGAGGGCAAGGTGAGGGACTCGGCCATGTTCTCCGTAGTCGCCTCCGAATGGCCGGGGTGCCGAGCCCGGCTGCAAGAGAGGCTGAGCCGATATCAGCCATGACCGCCGGACCAGTGGGTCCGTAGCTACGAGTCGTCAGGCCACGAGACCTTCTCACTCGAGTGCGAGTGCGGCGGTCTCCTTATCGGCCTTCAAACCGATCGTCCCGTCCCGGAGGGACTCCGGGTCACCTTCGGATGTGAGCCAGTGCCACGTCGCCTCTACCGTTTCGCCGACCGGGCGGCATGTCAGGCCGGCGGCGTAGGCCTTGCTGACGTCACCAGAGTGCAGACCCGCGGCCTCTCCGGTGGGAGGAAGCCATATGGGCAACTCGGTCCATGCTTCGATGCCTGATTGCTCGATGGCCTCCGGCTCCTTCCACACCATCTCCGCTTGCCCGCCCGTCACCTGCCGGCAGATCTCGAGAACCTCGCCCATCGTGGTGTGCCCCGGTCGGCTCACCGTGTTGAAGATGCCTCCGCTGCCCTCCTCCGCCATGTCGAGCATCCACGCAACCAGGTCCCGCCCGTCGATGTATTGGAGAGGTCGGTCGGCCGGCCCGGGGCAGAGGACGGGGCCGCCCCGCTCCATCCGGCGTAACCACCACGGCAGCCGGCCCACGCGCTCGTAAGGCCCAAGGATCAACCCCGCCCTGGCCAAGAGCCCCCGCTCACCCAGGACCTCGAGCACGGCCACCTCGCCGCCCCGCTTGCACCTCGCGTAGTCCGTTTCGTCGCGGGAGGCAGGATCGGCGGCCACTACCGGACCGCCCTCATCCAAGCCGGGGGCGATCGGCCACGAGTAGACCGACCTGCTCGACACATAGCCGTAGGTGCCCACGCGGCCCGCCAGGAGTTCGACTGCTGATGCCACGAAGGCCGGGGCGGCGCTCCAGGTGTCGATCACCGCATCCCAAGTCCGGCCCTCGAGGGCCGACTCGAGCTGGGATCTGACCGTCCGATCGGCCCGCAGCTGTCGAACCGCCGAATCGTCGATGCCGGTGAGACCCCGATTGAGTGTCGTCACGGAGTCGCCTCGGGCCAACGCCACCTCGACCGCGTTCCGCCCGACATGGTGCGTTCCGCCCAGGATCAAGACGTCCATCAGCCCTACTATATGCAACCTGAAGGTTGCACACCAAAATCCATGGCAGGCCCTAAATTCTGCCGGCGGTCCGATTTGTTCGGAACACAATGTCGGCGGCGGTCATCCTTGCCCAGGTCCCTTTCGCCGCCTTCATGAGTCCGGCTTCCATCCGCGCCGCTGGGGGGCGACATTTGACGTAACCCCCCAGCGTAGGGATCAGGTTACTTTGCGATACCAGCTGACGGTTGTCCGGCCCGGCAGGTAGGCCTGCGCAGCTTCCTCGTCGAGGTACTTGGCGAAGTCCGCGTCCGAGGCGAGTGTCTCCTGGGCTTTCTGCAGCTGCTGTATCGAGTCGTAATAGCCGATCCATCCGACCATCCCGAATTCCCCGGTGGCTGTGGCGCCAAACGAAACGGGTCGGCCCACGGCCTTCTTGGCCCGCTGGGCGATCTCGACGCCGATCTCGATGCCGCGTACTGAGTGGCCCGGTGCGAGCACGGCCTGG
>DATGAX010000622.1:0-4766 GCA_035312965.1 Acidimicrobiales bacterium | reverse complement strand
TCGCGAGGGAGAGGCCCGTGGTGCTCCCGCCTGCGGCCATCCCCCCCGAGGCACCCCCGGCCGGCGGGGGGCCGGGAGCCGCGGGCGGGCAGGCCGTGCAGCCGGTGCTGGCGTGGGAGCGCACCTACGCGGGCGTCACCTTCCGGGAATCGTCCCCCGTGGAGGCGGACCTGAGCGGACCCGCCATCGTCGTGGGCGCACTCGACGGCAACGTGTACGGGCTCGACTCGGTTACAGGCGCGGATCTGCCCGGGTGGCCGGTAGCCACCGGCCATCCCATCAACTCTTCTCCCGCGGCCGCCGACATGTACGGGACCGGCGCCGACGAGGTGGTGGTGGCCAGCGGCTGGGCGGACAGCGGCAGGTGCGCGGGCGGTGGCGTGTTCGTGATCGACCCATCGGGAGCGGTGCGTTGGGTTCGGGCCGGGGTGGACCCCCTGTGCCGGACGCTGGCGTTCCACTCCAGCCCCGCGGTGGGTGACATCACGGGGTCTGGTGTGGCCGACGTGACCGTCGGCGCCCTCGGGCTGCAGAGCTGGTCGTGGGACGCCAACGGTCAGCTCAACGCCGGGTGGCCCTTCTACACCGACGACACCGTCTTCGCCACGCCGGCCCTGGCCGACCTGAATGGAGACGGCACCACCGAGGTCGTGATGGGCGGGGACGCCTCTCCTGGTGGCGTCTTCCGCCCCAACCACAGAGGGGGCGTGGTCCGGGCCGTGAGGGGCGACGGGCGCCTGCTGTGGCGCTTCGCGACCAACGAGATCGTGCGCTCCTCTCCCGCCGTCGGGGCCCTGGGCGGCCACCAGGGCCAGTCGATCGTGTTCGGGACGGGCAACTACTGGGTCAACCAGCCCGGGGGGGCCAGCGATTACGACCGGGTGTCGGCCCTGGACACCTCGGGACGCCTTCGGTGGACCCGGCACCTGGGCGGCCAGACCCTGGGCGCGCCCGCGCTGGCCGATGTCGCCGGCACCGGCGAGCGCGATGTCGTCATCGGAACCGCGGACGGACCCGCGGGCGGGCGGGTGTGGGTGCTCGGGCCCGGGGGCGACCCCCTTCCGCACTGGGACGGGGTGCCCTCGGGCGGCGGCGTGGTGATCGGGGCGGTGAGCACGGCCGACCTCAACGGTGACGGCGCCCAGGACGTGCTCGTGCCCACCGGGTCGGGCGTGTTCGTCCTCGACGGGCGCACGGCCCAGCCCATGTTCTCCATCGACGCCGGTCATGCGGCATTCCAGTCCACTCCGGTGGTGACGGCCGACCCCGGGGGGGCGGTTGGCATCACCGTGGCGGGGACGGAGCCAGGCGGGGTGGGCGTGATACAGCACTGGGTCATGCCGCCGTCGTCGGGGGCACAGCTGGGATCGCAGGGGTGGCCCACCTTCCACCACGACGGCCGGCGTACCGGAAACGCCAACCCTCCTCCGCTGGCCCAGCGACAGTGCCTGGGTGTGGGCATCGCCGGCTACTGGGAGGCGGCCGCCGACGGCGGCGTCTTCGGGTGGTGCGGCGCCGGGTTCCACGGCCGGCCGGCCCCCTCGGGTCTGGCTGCCCCGGTGGTGGCCATGGCCTCGAGCCCGACCGGGCAGGGGTACTGGGAGGCGGCCGCCGACGGCGGCGTGTTCGCCTTCGGAGACGCCCCCTACCTGGGGTCGGCGCACGGGGCGTCGCTGCGGGCCCCGATCGTCGGCATGGCCCGGACTCCTGACGGGCGGGGCTACTGGCTGGTGTCGGCCGACGGTGGGGTGTTCGCCTTCGGCGACGCGCCGTTCGAGGGTGGCGGGGGCCGGGTGAGCCTCCCATTTCGGATCGCGGCCATCTTGGCGACACCCAGCGGCCGGGGCTACTGGCTGGTCGGCGACGAAGGCTCGGTGCTGACCTACGGCGACGCCCAGTTCTTCGGGTCCACGGGCAACATCCCCCTGCGGTCGCCCATCGTCGCCGCCGCCGCCACTCCGTCAGGACAGGGGTACTGGCTGGTGGCCGCCGACGGTGGGGTGTTCACCTATGGCGACGCTCCCTTCCTGGGGTCGACCGGAGCGGTCCGCCTGCGCCAACCCATCGTGGGGATGGCGGCCACCGCGGCCGGGCGCGGCTACTGGTTGGCTGCGGCAGACGGGGGCGTGTTCGCCTTCGGAGACGCCCACTTCGTGGGCTCAACCTCGGGGCTGCACCTCAACAGCCCGGTGCAGGCCATCGCCGCTCCCGCCGGGTAAGGCGCCAGCCGCCACAGCCCCGCCACGGCCGCCCCCGAACCGCCCGAGCCCTCTGTGTCTCACGCCCGATCGGGCTCGCGGCGTCGGATCCGCAAGCCTGGTGCGCAGTCGTCATGTGTACGGGTCGAGGCGCGCCCCAGTCAGCTCCCGTACCGGGCGCAGCAGTGCCGGCCCCAAGAGCGCGATCACAACGAACACGATGGCTGCGATCACGAACGGCCCTTGGATGCCTAGCAGCTTGGCGGTCAGCCCGCCGAAGGCCGCGCCCAGCGGGATGATGCCTTGCGCCACCATGCGATAGGCGGAGTTGACCCGCCCGAGCAGCCTGTTCGGCGTGACTGTTTGGCGCAGGGTGACGGTCAGCACACGCCACAGACCGTCGCCCGCTCCGAGCGTGAAGAACAATCCGATCGCGACCAGCGGCGAGGTGGTGAACGACAGGCCCGCGAGCGCGATCGCCCACAGCCAGAACGCGATCACGATGGTGGTCGCGGCTCCGACACCACGCTGGAGGGGCGTAACGAGCCATTGGGTCGCCACCGTGCCTGCGGCAGCGGCGAGAAACAGGGCGGTGAACACCGCCTTTCCCGAGTGGAGCCGCTCCAAGGTGTAGAGGATGAGCACCGCCTCGGTCGCGAAGTAGAAGAAGTTGAGGACTCCGAGCAGGGCAGCCAACCGGCGTAGAAGGCGGTGGGACACCGTGAACCTGACGCCTTCGCGCACGTCCGCCCACAGGCGCGTTGAAGGCCGGTCAACGCCATGCACGTCGGGAAGGGTGGCAGCCAGAGCCGAAGCTGCCACGAAGGAGACGGCGTCGGCCAGAAAGGGCACCGAGGGCGCTGCGCTGTAGAGCGCGGCGCCGATCGGCGGTCCCCCGAAGTTCTCGGTCATGACCTGCGTGGAGGTGAGCCGGGCGTTGGCCGTGACGAGCTGATCGCTCTCGACCAGCCTGGGCAGGATGGCTTGAGCGGCGTTGGTGTGCAGCGTTTCGCCCACACCGAGACCGAACGCGCAGACATAGAGCAGCCAGATCTGCGCCCAGTGTCCGAGCACCACGATGCCAAGGGCGGCGACCACAACGCAGCGAGCGACGTCCGCCGTCACCATGAGGCGACGGCGGTCGACGCGGTCGGCAATGGCGCCGGCAACGAGCGAGAAGACCAGCCACGGCAGGCGCGACGCGATGGTCACGCCGGCGATCAGGAATGCGTCCCGCGTGAGCGACGCCGCCAGCAGCGGGAAGGCGGTGAGAAACATCCCGTCACCGGTGCTCGAGATGCCCACGGCGAGCCACACCCGCCGGAACGACGCACCAAGCGGTCGGCGTGGCTCGGGCTGGCTCACGGGAAAAGGATCCACGAGGGCGCCGCGCCCAGCCACTGGCTTCCCGCCGAGGTTCCCAGCGCGACCGGCCCGACACCCCTCCTGACCTGCGGCGATGTGGGCCCTCAGCTCGAACCCGGCAACTTGGGTGTCAACCCATTCCGTCCGACAGGATCCGGCACCCTACGGAGGCCCCCGCAAAACGGGCGGGGCCGCCGGTGTTGAGGACGACACGAAGACCGCGGCCGGATCGCAGCGCGCTATCCCGGTTGCTCCAGGCTGGCGCGCCCGCGGGCCGGAGCCGAAGCGTCGCCATCCTTCGCGTTCCGGATGGCCGAAGAGCGCAGGGACGTTGCGATCCATGGACACGGACCTACTCGGACGCGATGATCTCGGGATGGCCCGGGCAAAGTCCGCCAAGCAGGCGGTCGAGCAGCTGCGCCGGCTTTGCCTGGCGCTGCCCGAGGCGGAGGAGAAGCCGTTCGGCGGGCACACGGCGCCGGCCTTCCGCGTGCGGGACAAGCTGTTCGTGATGACGTCCGAGGACGGCACGACGATGAACTGCAAGGGCGCGCCTGGTGTACAACAGGCGCTCACCGCGTCCGATCCCGACCGCTTCTTCGGTCCCAGGTACACGGGTAAGAACGGATGGATCGGGGCCCGCCTCGACGTCGAGCAGGACTGGGATGAGATCGCCGAGCTCGTCGAGGAGAGCTGGCGGACGACCGCACCCAAGACGCTCGTTGCCCAGTTCGAGGCAGCCGCCGAGTAGCGGCGGTCCGGAGCCGAATACGCTGCGCGGCCGTGGCAACGTGGAAGGCGATCGAGCAGGCGGAGCCAGAGTTCGCCAGCCGGGTGCGGAGGCTGTTCGACGCCGGTCGCCACAAGACGATCGCCACGCTGCGCGCCGACGGCTCGCCCCGCATCTCGGGTATCGAGTGCGAGTTCACAGACGGCGATCTCCGCTTCGGTTCGATGACCGGCGCGCGCAAGGGCGCGGACCTCAAGCGGGATCCCCGCTTCGCCCTGCACGGCCCAACCTTCCACCCTGAGGAGGGCAAGGAGAACGACTGGCCGGGCGAGGCGAAGATCGCCGGACGAGCCATCCCCGCCGGCCCCGTGACCAAGGACGAGGCGGGCGAGCAACTTGACGGGGAGATGTTCATCGCCGACATCACCGAGGTCGTCATCACCGGCCTCAACGCCGAGGCCACCACACTCGTC
>DATGAX010000621.1:0-9444 GCA_035312965.1 Acidimicrobiales bacterium | reverse complement strand
GCTCGTGGCCGCCCAACGTGAACGAGACGCCCTGGGCCGCGGCCAGCATCTCTGCCGCCGGGTCGGGGGCGGCCCGCTCCCGTTGCGGGGCCCGGGCGGCGGGCGCCACACTGCGGACCGGCGCGGAGACGGGTCGGCCGGGCCGGTCCAACTCGGCGAGGAACGGCGACGGGTCCTCGGCGGCCACCACAGTGGCCGTCGTGATGGCCCTGGTGAGGCCCACGTGGAAGATGCGCCTCTCTTCCTCCTCGTCGCCTGACAGGCGATGAGGCAGCAGCCCGGCGCTGGCGTGGTGCACGACGACGTGGGCCCATTCCTGGCCCTTGACCGCGTGGATGGATGCCAGCGTCACGCCCTTCGGATCGCGGCCGCCGGCCAGCCGCTCGGCCAGCCAACCGGCGAAGCGGGCCGGATCCGGTTCCAGGGCGGCCAGCTCCGACAGCGCGTCCAGATCGTCGGTGTGGGCCGCGATGGCGCCGTGGCTCCACTGGTCCAATGCCGCCGCGCTGGCGTCCAGGCCGCCGCCCCCGATGCGACGCCGCACCACGTCGAGGACACCGGCCGTGCCTCTGGGCGCGGCCCGCCGGACCAGGTCGACGTCTCGGGCCAGCGCCTCGATCTTGTCCGCATCGCGGGCGCTGCCCTTCTCCTCCAGCCAGAGGGCCAGCCCTTCGAGCGAGTCGGCCCGGCGGGGCCGGGCCAGCAGGTCGAGCAACGCGTTGCCCATGCCCCGCTTGGGCCGGCGGGCCGCTTCGCGTAGAGCCCCGCCGGGCAGCCGGTCGGGTGGGGCGGCGGCCACCTCGAGCCAGGCCAGGGCTCCCCGTACCCCGCCCCGCTGCAAGTACCGGCCGTCCCCGCGGGCGTCGACCGGGACGCCCCCGTGGCCGAGGAGGACCTGGACGGGGACCAGGGAGGCGTTGACCCGGCTCAGGACGGCGATGTCGGCCGGCCGGGCACCTCCGCCGATCAGCTCCAGGACCCGCGCCACCGTGGCCGCCGCCGGTCGGTCGCCACCGTCCACCACGATCGGCTGCGCCGGCTCGTCGGCGGCCGGCGGGCGGGCGGCGCGAATCGTCTTGGGCACCCGCACCGCGTTCCTCGTCAGCAGGTTGGCTGCCGCCTCCACCACTCCCGGCGGGCAGCGGTAGTTGACCTCCAGGGCGTGGTGGGCGGCACCCGGGAACCAGGTGCCGAAGTCCACCAGCCAGCGGGGCGTGGCCCCGGCGTACCCGTAGATGGTCTGGTCGTCGTCACCGACCGCGAAGACGGAGCCGGCCGGACCGCTCAGCAGGCGGATGAGAAGCATGTGGGCCGGCGTCAGGTCCTGGAACTCGTCGACGAGCAGCACCCGGGCGAAGCGCTGGCTGCGGGCCCTGTGGGCCGGATCGGCCAGCAGACGCTCGATGGCGACGGTCACCTGGTCGTCGAAGTCCACCGCGTCGCGTGCCGCCAACTCGTGCCGGAAGGCACGCGCCACCCGGTCCAGGTCGGACACGTCGCCCAGCTCCTCCTCCACCAGCGCGGGCCGGGCCAGGCCCAGCCGGACCCGGCTCAGGGCCTCGATCCACGGTGCCGCCGGATCGGTCTCCGCCCGGCGGGGGAAGGCCACGAAGCCCCCGAGGATGCGGCGCACCTCGAGCTCCTCGAGCGTGGTGGACCGGCCACACAGGCGCAGCGCGAGCGCGTTGAGGGTCCGGATGCGCAGCCCTTCGACGTCCGCGAGCCGTTGGCGCATCTCCGTGGCGGCCCGCACGTTGTAGGCGACCAGTGCCAGCGCCCCCGGTGGCAGGCCCCACTGCTGGACCAGCTGGCGGGCCCGCTCGGTCAGCACCCTGGTCTTGCCCGATCCGGCGGGGGCGATCACCCGGGCCCCTCCGGCCGGCTCCGCCACTGCCGCGTACTGGTCGGGCGCCAACTCTCCGGCGGCCGGGTCCGGCCGGCCCAGCGGCCGTAGCCATCCGTGCTCCAGGGATATGCGGTGGACCACGTCGGCCCCGGTCCGGGCGGCCAGCCCGGCGTCGAGCGGGCCACCGTCGCACCAGGCCGGGGTCCCGTCCGGCAGCACCACGTCGCCCGCCGCTTCCCCCTTCGCCCCGCCGCCGGCCGCCCGGGTGGCTCCTGCCCGCACCGCGTCGTCGCCCCAGCGCCACACCAGCCGCGCCGGGTCCCGGCCGTCCACCGAGTTGGCCCACACCGCGTGGTGGAGGCGCTCGCCGGCCAGATCCAGCTCCACCGGCCATTCGCAGGGAGCCCGGCCCTCCACCGTCACAGCCGGGGGCCGGGCCGGGTCGTCGAGGCCGACGCCGGGCACCAACTCGATGACCAGCGGCCGCCGCTCGAGCCAGGAGCCGTGCAGGTCCCGCGCCAGACCCGGGTCGACCGCGGCGACCGTCCGCCGCTCGCAGTCGCCCCACTCGGCCGGGGCGGCCTGGCCGGGGGCGACCACGATGGACCGGCCCAGCACGGTGATGTCGGTCATCCGGCCATGATCGCCCACGGGTGAGACCTCGCCCTCCCATCCCTCACCGACCCATCCCTCACCGACCCAGCCCTCACCGACCCAGCCCTCACCGGCCCAGCCCTCACCGGCCGCCCCCCGGGTGGCCACGATCGGGGGGCGCGGGGCTGGCGGGGGAGGACTCGAACCTCCAACATACGGCTCCAAAGGCCGTCGTTCTGCCATTGAACTACCCGCCACCGGTACGCGGGGCCCCACCAGGCTCGCGCAAATGCCCGCCCGCCGTTGATAGAACAGAGGCATGCCGGACGAATCGCAGCTGTCTGCCGTGGTGCTGGCCGCCGGGGAGGGCACCCGGATGCGCTCCGAGCGGCCCAAACCGCTGCACCGGCTCTGCGGGCGGCCCATGGTGCTCCACGTGCTCTACGCCCTGGCCGAGCTGGAGCTGACCCGTGCCGTGGTGGTGGTCGGCCACGGCGCCTCGCGCGTCACGAAGGCGGTGGGCGAGCAGCCGCCGCCCGGGCTGCACATCGACTTCGTGGAGCAGCGGGTCCAGCGCGGCACGGGTGACGCCGTCTCGGTGGCCCTCACCGCCTTCCCCGACGACGACGTGGACGACGACGACATCATCGTCCTGCCCGGTGACACCCCCCTCCTCCGGCCCCCGACCCTTGCTGCGCTGGTCCGGACCCACCGCCGGGCCGGCGCCGCGGCGACCGTGCTCACCGCACGGGTCGAGCAGCCCGCCGGCTACGGGCGGGTGGCCCGGGACCGCAAGGGAGGGGTGGCCCGCATCGTCGAGCACGCCGACGCCACCGAAGAGGAGCTCGAGATAGAGGAGGTCAACACCTCGATATACGTGTTCCGACGCTCCGTGCTGGCCCCGTCGCTGCGCCGCCTCACTCCCGACAACTCGCAGGGCGAGTACTACCTCACCGACGTGGTCGCGGTGCTCCACGACGCCGGCTACCCGGTCGTCTCCATGGTGGTCGAGGACAGCATGGAAGCGGCCGGGGTCAACGACCGCCACCAGCTGTCCATCGCCGAGGCCGAGCTGCGGGCCCGGATCAACGAGCGGTGGATGCGCCGGGGTGTCACGATGGTCGATCCGGAGGCTACGTACGTCGACTCGGCCGTCGAGCTGGCCGCCGACGTCGTCCTCTATCCGGGCACCCAGCTGCAGGGCCAGACCGTCGTCGAGGCGGGCGCCGAGCTCGGCCCCTACACCCAGCTGGCCGACTGCCTCGTCGGGAAGGCGGCGGTCGTCACCGCCACCGTCGGGCGTCACGCCCACATCGGAGCGGAGGCCCGGGTCGGGCCGTGGGCCTACCTGGCACCCGGCACCCGGGTGGCACCCGGCACCGAGACGGGGGCCGGGTTCGGGGAAGGCCCCGGCCCGGTAAGCTGACAGCCCCGGGAACCGAAGGCACGAGCTGACACTGGACGGAATGGACAGGGGCAACTAGTTGACGACTGACGAATCCGGCCGGAGCGCCTCTATCGAGCTCACCCCGACGAGGAAGCTCCACGTGATGACCGGACGGAGCCACCCGCAGCTGGCCCGGGAGGTCGCCGACCACCTCGGGGTGGAGCTGTCCGATCCCAAGCTGGTGGACTTCGCCAACGGGGAGATACGGCCCCGCTTCGCCGACTCCGTGCGCGGCGCCGACGTGTTCGTCATGCAGTCCCACGGCTGGTCCCCGGGCCGGTCGGTCAACGACTCCCTGATGGAGCAGTGGATCATGATCGACGCGGCCAAGCGGGCGTCGGCCAAGCGCATCACCGCCGTCTGCCCCTACTACGGCTACTCCCGGCAGGACCGCAAGTCCAAGGAGCGGGAGCCGATCACGGCCCGCATGGTGTCCGACTTCTTCAAGGCGGCCGGGGCGGACCGGATCATGTCCATCGACCTGCACTCGGGCCAGATCCAGGGCTTCTTCGACGGACCGGTCGACCACCTGACCGCGGTGCCGCTGCTGACCGAGTACCTCCGGGAGCACGCGCCCAGCGGCGACTTCGTGATGGTGGCGCCCGACACCGGCCGGACCAAGGTCGCCGAGCAGGCCGCCCGCCACGCCGGCTCCGCCGGGGCCGTCGCCGCGGTGTACAAGCGTCGCCCGAAGGACGCCGTCAACCAGGTCCAGGCCCTCGACGTCATGGGCGAGGTGGACGGCCGCATGTGCGTCCTCATCGACGACATGATCGACACTGCCGGCACGATCTGCGCCGCGGCGGAGATCCTCCTCGACAAGGGCGCCCGCGACGTGTGGGCCATGTGCACCCACCCCGTGCTGTCCGACCCGGCCGTGGACCGGCTCAAGAACTCGTCGATCTCCCGGGTGGTAGTCACCGACACGCTGCCCCTGCCGCCGGAGAAGCAGATCGACAAGATCGACGTCGTGTCCATCGCCCCGGTGGTGGCGGCCTGCATCGAAGCCGTGTTCACCGACCACTCGGTCTCCCAGATCTTCGACGGGGAGAACCAGACCTGACCCGGCGGGGCGAATCCGGGACCTGATCCGGCTAGACTGCCCGGGTCCCGAAAACGAGGAGCTAGAGAAGCGATGGCAGAGATCACCCTTGTAGCCGAGCCGGGTCGGGTCACCGGTTCGAGCCAGTCGCGCCGGCTGCGGGCCGACGGGCGGATCCCGGCCGTCGTCTACGGCCACGGGACCACCGCCATCTCCGTCTCGGTCGACGGGCGCGAGCTGCGCCACGCCCTGTCCGGCGAGTCGGGCACCAACCAGCTGCTCCAGCTCAAGGTCGGCTCCGACACCCACCTGGCCCTGGCCCGCGTGCTGCAGCGCCACCCGGTGCGCCACACGGTGGTCCACGTGGACTTCCAGATCGTGAGCCGCGACGAGGTCATCGCCGCCGACGTGCCCATCATCCTGACCGGCGAGGCCAAGGCGGTGGAGCAGGAGCAGGGCCTGGTCGAGCAGCAGCTGACCGCGCTCACCGTCAACGCCACCCCGGGCCGCATCCCCAACTCGATAGAGGTCGACATCACGGGTCTCAAGGTCGGCGAGGCCATCCGCGTCGGCGACCTGCCGCTGCCCAGCGGGGTGACCACCGACACGCCTGAGGACGAGATAGTGGTCATCGCCTCGGTCTCCCGGGTGGCCGCCGAAGTGGAGGCGGCGGAGGCGGCCGAGGCCGCCGAGGGGGCCGAGGCGGAGGGCGGCGCGGAAGGGGCCGGGACGGCCGGAGGCGGCGGAAGCGCCGACACCGGCGCCGCCGGCTCGGGCGGCGACTCCGCCACCAGCGAAGCCGGGGCCGAGGGCTAACTGCTCCGCCCGGGCACCACGGGGCCGCGCACCGGCACCCCGTCGGATCTTCTCGCCGTCGGCCTGGGCAACCCGGGCCGCGAGTACGCCGGCAGCCGCCACAACGCCGGCGCCGATGTAATCGCCCGCCTGGCTGCCCGCCACGGCGGGACCCTCAAGCGGTCCAGGGAGCGCGCCCTCGTCGCCGAGGTGGTGGTGTCGGGCGCCCGGCTGGCCCTCGCCTTCCCCCAGACGTACATGAACGACTCCGGTCAGGCCGTCGGCCCGCTCGTCCGGCGCTTCGGTATCGAGGACCTGGCCCGGCTGGTCGTGGTGCACGACGAGCTCGACCTCCCGCTCGGCGTCGTCCGGGTCAAGGCGGGAGGCGGTCTGGCCGGCCACAACGGGCTGCGGTCGATCAAGGCCCACCTCCATTCGGACGCCTTCAGCCGGATCCGCATCGGAATCGGCAAGCCGCCCGGCGGCAAGGAGCACGGTGCCGATCACGTCCTGAAGACGCCGGCCCGCAAGGTGCGGGAGGAGCTCGAGGTCAGCATCGAGGTGGCCACCGACGCGGTGGAGTGCATCCTGGCGGAGGGCGTCTCGGTGGCCCAGAACCGGTTCAATGGACCGCGTGAATGATCCCGGGGGGGCGGCCGGCGCGCTGGCCCCCCTCCTCCCCCTCCTACGCCACGACGAGACCTTCACCGGGCTGCGCCACCTGCGCAGCGTGGTGGTGGCCGTCCCCGACCCGGCCCGGGCCTTCGCCGTCGCCGGCATCGCCGAGGCGTCGATGCGCCACCCCACCGTGGTGGCCGTCCCGACCAACACCGAGGCCGAGCGGCTGGCCCACGACGTCGCCGCCTTCCTCGGCCCCGACGAGGTCGACGTGTGCCCGGCGTGGGAGACGCTGCCCTTCGAACGGGTGAGCCCGAGCATCGAGACCATGGGCCGGCGCCTGCGAACCATGTGGCGCCTCCGGGCCGGCGCCGCCGGGCACCCCGAACGGATACCGAAGGTCCTCATCGCCCCCGTGCGGTCCCTGCTCCAACGCCTCGGTCCGCACGTCGAGGACTCCGATCCGGTCGTCATCGGCAAGGGCGACCAGGTCGACCCCGACCAGCTCGTGGCCCGCCTGGTCGGGATGGGTTACCGGCGGGAGTACCAGGTGGAGCACCGCGGCGAGATCGCGGTGCGGGGCTCCATCGTGGACGTCTTCGGTTCGACCGCCGACGTGCCGGTCCGCATCGACCTGTGGGGCGACGAGGTGGACCGCCTGACCGAGGTCTCCGTCGGTGACCAGCGCTCCACGGACGAGGTCGCCTGTGTCGAGCTCTTCGGATGCCGGGAGTTGCGCCCGACCGACGAGGTGCGGGAGCGGGCCGGGCAGCTGATCGCCTCGGCGCCGTGGGGGCGGGCGCAGTGGGAGCGGCTCTCCGAGGGCCTCGTCTTCGACGGCATGGAGTCCTGGCTGCCGTGGCTGGCCGACGAGGAGCACCTGCTGGTCGACCTTCTCCCGCCCGGGGCGCTGGTGCTCCTGGTCGAGCCCCGGCGCATGCGGGACCGGGCCGCCGAGCTGCTCGACGAGGAAGCGGCTCTGGCCGCCACCCTGGCCACCACCTGGGGTGCCAAAGACGAGGAATTTCCCCGGCTGCACCTGCCCTTCGACCGCCTCCTGGCCCGCAGCGAGGCGGCGGCGTGGACCGTGACCGCTGCTCCCGAAGGTCCCGGGACAGAGGTGGTGGCGGCCACCGGATGGGACCCGGTGGTGGGCGACGGCGAGCGGCTCATGGGCCAGCTGCGCGACCTGCGGGGCCGAGGCTACCGGATCGTGGTGTGCGCCGACGGGCGGGGCTCGGGGGCCCGGCTGGCCGCCCTGCTGACCGACCACGGGGTGGCGGCCCAGCTGCACGCCGACGGGGAGGCGGGCGACATCTCGAAGCCGGGGGCCCGGGTGGTGGTCCAGCCGCTGGAGCGGGGGTTCCTCTACCCCGCTCTGCAGCTGGCCGTGCTGTCCGAGGGCGACGTCACCGGGCGGCGCCGGGCCCACCGCAGCCCCCGCCCGCGGGCCCGCAACGCGGAGACGTACTTCGACGATCTCAGGGCCGGGGCGTTCGTGGTGCACTACCAGCACGGCGTCGGCCGCTTCGGCGGCATGGTCCGCCGGTCCATCGCCGGGGTGGAGCGGGACTACCTGCTGCTCGAGTACAAGGGCGGCGACAAGCTGTACGTCCCCTCCGACCAGGTCGACCTCCTGCGCCCCTACACCGGTGGGGAGTCGCCCACTCTCAACCGCCTCAACGGCTCGGACTGGCAGAAGGCCAAGTCGCGGGTGCGGGCCGCGGTGCGGGAGATCGCCCAGGAGCTGGTGGTGCTGTACCAGAGGAGGATCAACTCGCCCGGCCACGCCTTCGCTCCCGACTCGCCCTGGCAGCAAGAGATCGAGGAGTCCTTCCCCTACCAGGAGACACCCGACCAGCTCAAGGCCATCGACGAGGTCAAGGCCGACATGGAGCAGGCCCGGCCGATGGACCGGCTGGTCTGCGGCGACGTCGGCTTCGGCAAGACCGAGGTCGCCATCCGGGCCGCCTTCAAGGCCGTCCAGGACGGCTACCAGGTCGCCGTCCTGGTGCCCACCACCCTGCTGGCCAGCCAGCACTTCCAGACTTTCGGCGACCGGTTCGCCGGCTATCCGGTGCGGGTCGAGATGCTGTCCCGCTTCCTGACCCCGGCCCAGTCCAAGGCGGTGCTGGACGGCATGGCGGCGGGCGAGGTGGACGTCGTGATCGGGACCCACAAGCTGCTGTCGAAAGACGTGGTGTTCAAGAACCTCGGCCTCCTGGTGGTCGACGAGGAGCAGCGCTTCGGCGTGTCCCACAAGGAGGCGATCAAGCACCTGCGCACCGACGTCGACGTGCTCACCCTCACCGCCACGCCGATCCCCCGCACGCTGGAGATGAGCCTGACCGGCATCCGCGACCTGACCCTCCTGCACACGCCGCCGGCCGACCGCCAGCCCATCCTCACCTACGTCGGGGAGTACGACGAGCGGGCCGTGGCCGAGGCCTTCCGGCGCGAGCTTCTGCGCGAGGGCCAGGTGTTCTTCGTGCACAACCGGGTGTCGGACATCGAGAAGGTGGCCGCCGAGCTGCGGGCGCTCGTCCCCGAGGCCCGCATCGCGGTCGCCCACGGGCAAATGGACGAGGGGGCGCTCGAGAAGGTCGTGATCGACTTCTGGGAGGGCCGCTTCGACGTGCTGGTGAGCACGACCATCATCGAGTCCGGTATCGACATGCCCACTGTCAACACCCTGGTGGTGGACCGGGCCGACCGGCTGGGCCTGGGCCAGCTGCACCAGCTGCGGGGCCGGGTGGGCCGGGCCGGGCAGCGGGCCTACGCCTACCTCCTGTTCCCGGCGGAACAGGTGCTGTCCGAGGAGGCGTACGAGCGGTTGCGGACCATCGGCGAGCACACCGAGCTGGGGTCGGGGTTCAAGATCGCCATGCGCGACCTGGAGATCCGCGGCGCCGGCAACCTGCTCGGCGGCGACCAGTCGGGTCACATCGCGGCGGTCGGCTACGACCTGTACGTCCAGATGGTGTCGGAGGCGGTAGCCGAGCTGAAGGGCGAGCCGATCAAGGAGCCGGCCGAGATCCGCCTCGACCTGCCCATCGGCGCCAACCTCCCCCCCGACTACGTGGCCAGGGAGGAGCTCCGTCT